>NZ_JBHWBP010000013.1:0-59097 GCF_042735575.1 Streptomyces sp. NPDC059564
CCCCCGGACCCCCGCGCCTCAATCTCCCCCAGCTACCGCCGGGAGGTGCCCCCGGGCGGGGCTGGATTTGGCCGGCGTGGGCTGGACGTGACTGTGGGGGCGGCTGTAGCCGCCCCCACAGGGGTTACTCGGAGGTCTTCGGGACCCACGGAGGGGTCTGGCCCCAGGACCAGACCGGGATTTTGGCCGCGTCGACCGGTGGGGGGTTCGGGCCCGAGTAGATCAGGGCCATGCGGGTGCCCCATTCGATGTAGTAGACGAACACCGCGCGGAACTCCGGGTCCGTCGGGAGGTCCACCTCGTCGGCCGTGTCCAGGAGGAGTTCCACCCAGCGGCGGCGCTGCTGCTCCGTGATGCCGCGCCCCAGGTGCTTGGTCGCCATGTGCTGGTGGCCGCCGTGGTGCGCCGAGTAGTCCGCCGGGCCGCCGAAGACCTCCGACAGCCAGACCGCGACGTGCTGCGGGTGTTCGGAGTCCATGCCCGCGAAGACGGGGGCCAGGATCTCGTCCTGCAGGGCGTGCGCGTAGAAGACGTCGGTGAGGCGCCGCATGGCCTCCGCGCCGCCCATCCACTCGTAGATCGTGGGCGTCGTGCTCATGACTGACCGGCGGCCTTTCCCGGACCCGCCACACCGGTCACGAGGTAGTGCTGCATCTCCTCGATGGCCGTCACGTACGGGCGGATCGCGCTGAAGAACGCCGGGAAGTGCTCACCCTTGCGGAAGCCGTTCAGGTGGGCGTCGATCGAGGTCCAGCGGATGCGGAGGATGTAGCGCTCCTTCTCCTCCTCGCAGCGGGCCAGCTCGTAGTCGATGCACTCGGGCGAGGCGGCCAGGGCCTCGGCGGCCCTCGCGTACGCCTCCTCGAACGCCTGCTGGTCCTGCGAGGCGATCCGGTAGCGGATGTACTCGACGGTGGTGGTCATGGTGTGCGTGCCTCTCCCTGGGATCAGGTGGTCCCGGCTACCCTTCCGGGATCATGCTTGCCCGGCGAGGGTTTCCCCTACTCGGACTCCGACTTCTGGATGTCGGGGCCTTCGGCGCGTACCTGCTGCACCTTGTCGAGGGACTCCCGCAGTTCGGTGAGCCAGGTGTCGGTGTTCTTCCCGACGAGGCGGACGCACCAGGCGAGCGCGTCGGCCCGGCTGCGCGCCACGCCGCCGGCGACCAGGGTGTCGAGCACCTGGCGCTCGGACTGGCGCAGCCGGGTCATGACGGGGACGGCGAGGTGGGTGAAGAGGGTGGTCTCCTCACCCGACCGCACGCCCCAGGCGACCTTGCGGCGGTAGAGCTCTTCCGCCTCACGGGCGACCTCGATGCGCTGCTCGCGGGTGCGCTCGCGGAACTCCTTGGCCGACTCGGCCGCCGGGACCGTGCCGACGACCGTGATCTCCTCCCGGTCGACCGTGACCGAGACGAGTGATGTGTAGACGTCCACCGGCAGGCGCTCGGCGAACCACGTGCGGAGCTTCTCGCTCTGTTCGGCTGTAATCATGTAATCAACGTTGCATCCGCCCGCCCCGTGATCGCAAGGGGCGGGCCGGGTGTTCGCTCTCAGCCCATCGAGCGGTAGCGGTGGATCAGGGAGACCGCCATCGCGCCCTCGCCGACGCCCGAGGCGACCCGTTTGACCGAGTGGGCCCGTACGTCGCCCGCCGCGAAGACGCCGGGGACGCTGGTCTCCAGCGGGTAGGGGGCGCGTTCCAGGCTCCACTCCGCCGGGAGCTCACCGCCGTTGGAGATCAGGTCGGAGCCGGTGAGGACGAAGCCGTACTCGTCCCGCTCCACCACCCCGGCCAGCCAGTCGGTGTGCGGACGGGCCCCGATGAAGGTGAACATGAAGCGGGCCGGGGTCTCGGTGTCCTCGCCGGTGTCGGCGTCGTGCAGGGTGATGCTCTCCAGGTGCTCTTCGCCGTCGAGGCAGACCACGGTGGTGCGCACCCGCACCTCGATGTTCGGGGTGCGGTCGATCTCGTCGATCAGGTAGCGGGACATGCTCGCGTCCAGGGAGGCCGCCCGCACCAGGATCGTCACCCGGGCCGCGTACTTGGCGAAGTGCACCGCCGCCTGGCCGGCCGAGTTGGCGCCGCCCACGATGAACACGTGCTGCGAGATGCAGGCCGAGCTCTCCGTCGTGGCCGCGCCGTAGTACAGGCCCGCGCCCTCGAAGCGGTCCGCGCCGGGGGCGTCGAGCCGGTTGTACGAGACCCCGGTCGCCAGCAGCACCGTCTCGGCGCTGATCTCCGTACCGTCCGCCAGGGTCAGGATCTTCGCCGGGTCGTCCCGGGTCAGGGAGACCACCTCGACCGGGTGCAGGATCTCGGCGCCGAACCGGGAGGCCTGGATGGTGGCCCGGCGGGTGAGGTCGCCGCCCGAGAGGCCCGAGGGGAAGCCCAGGTAGTTCTCGATCAGGCTGGACGTGCCCGCCTGGCCGCCCGGGGCCCGGGAGTCCAGCATCAGCGTGGACAGGCCCTCGGAGGCCGAGTAGACCCCGGCGGCGAGCCCCGCGGGCCCGGCGCCGACGATGACGCACTCGTAGTGGGGCCGGGAGGCGGTGGTGGCCAGGCCCAGGCGCCGGGCGAGCTCCGTGTCGGTCGGGGCGGAGAGCACCGATCCGTCCGGGAAGCGCACCAGCGGGAGCGCCGCGTCGGCCTGCGCGGCGGCGATCACGGTCAGCGCCTCGGGGTCCCGCTCGACGTTCAGGAAGCGGAACGGCTGCCCGTTGCGGGTGAAGAAGTCCCGGACGGCGTGGGTGCCGGGGGAGACCAGGTGGCCCGCGACGATGATCCCGTCGTAGGCCGGCCGGTAGGTGGCCAGCCAGTCGGAGAGCAGGTCGTCCAGGACCGGGAAGAGCCGCTCGTGCGGCGGGTCCCAGGGCTTGAGCAGGTAGTAGTCCAGCCGCACGCGGTTGATGGCGGTGATCGCCGCGTCCGTCTCCGCGTACGCGGTCAGCAGGACCCGGCGGGCGTCCGGGAAGCGGCTGACCGCCTCCAGGAGGAACTCCACGCCGGTGACGTCGGGCATCCGCTGGTCGACGAGGAAGAGGGCCGGGTCGTGGCCGCGCTCGTCGAGGGAGTCCAGGATCTTCAGGGCGTCGGCGGCCGAGGACGCGCCGAGCACCCGGTAGCGGTCGCCGTAGGCGCTGCGCAGGTCCCGGCGGACGGCGCGCAGCACCTGCGGGTCGTCGTCCACGGCCAGGATCACGGGCTTGCGGCTCTCCGCGCGCTCGGCCGCGGCACCGGAGGCGGTGGTGGCGGCAGCGGTGGCGGCGGGGCTCGTGGGCGCGGTCGCGCGCTCCCGGGCGGCGCTCACGCCGGGTCCAGCATCAGCTTGTCGGCGTAGCACCAGGCCCAGTCCTCACCGGGCTCGTGCGAGGCCGCGATCGGGTGTTCGGTGATCCGGAAGTGCCGTGTGGCGTGACGGTTCTTGGACGAGTCGCAGCAGCCGACGTGGCCGCAGCTCAGGCACATCCTCAGGTGCACCCAGCTGTCACCGGACATGAGGCACTCCTCGCAGCCCTCGGTGGTGGCCTTCACCGGACGTATCTGGTCGATGTGTGTGCACAACAGGTCCATCGTCATCGTCCCCGTCCCTCTCCTCGCGCATTCGTGCTCCCCGGCCCGCCCGTGGTTCACGGCGCGTCCAGACCATAGGACGGAGATCCGGGAAAGGTTCATCGATCCGGCCGAGGTCAGGAAGTCCGGCGGCTACTTCATGACCTCGCGGGACGACTAGGTGAGGTGCCCCGACCACCTTGCCCGCTACCTCACGAAGTCGCATTCACGCCCTTTGACGCAGGCCCTGGCCGCACGCAGTGTGGGGGACGCCAACGACAACAGGCGGCGCCTGGAGGAATCTGTGAGCAGAAAGATTCTGGTCATTGTCTCCGAACACGGTTACTGGGCCGAAGAACTGATCGGTCCCGTATCGAAGTTCGATGAGCGTGGCTATGAGATCGTATTCGCCACGCCGACCGGAAAGCGCGCGCACGCACTTCCGCCGAGCCTCGACGCGAACTACATCGACCCCCCGCTGGGCCGCTCGGTGACCACCGAGGAGAACGCCCGGCTGGGCCGCGAGTTCGAGCAGTCGAGCCGGCTCGACTCGCCGCTCGACATCGAGGCGTGGGCGCCCGAGCGCCCGTACACGAGCGACTCGGCCTATCTGCCCAAGCTGGAGCAGTACCACCGCGATCTGGACAAGCTCCAGGCCGACATCGCGGACTTCGACGCGATCCTCATCGTCGGCGGCAGCGGCCCGATCGCCGACCTCGCCAACAACGAGCGCGTACACGCCCTCATCCTGGCCTTCAAGAACGCCGGCAAGGTGGTGGCCGCCGAGTGCTACGGCGTCGCCTGCCTGGCCTTCGCCCGGGACTGGGGTGACCGCAAGAGCATCATCTGGGGCAAGCACGTGACCGGCCACTGCAAGGAGTACGACTACAAGGACGGCACCGGATTCCTCGGCACCGATTTCAACATGGGGCCGCCGCCGTACCCGCTGGAGTACATCCTGCGCGATGCGACCGGCCCGCGCGGGGCGTACCACGGGAATTTCGGCCACCCCCTTTCGGTGATCGTCGACTTCCCGTTCGTGACCGGCCGTTCCACCCCCGACTCCTACCTCACGGGGCAGAAGATCGTGGAAGTCCTGGAAAACGGTCTCACCCGCTACGGCTGGTAATTCTGCGATCCGCGGGAGAAAAGGGGGAATCCCATGAACGCCGAAGCCACTCCCGGCCGGGAAAGGCTGATTGAGCAGTTCAAGGCCGACGGCCTGAAGGTGATGTTCGGAAATCCGGGAACGGTGGAACAGGGATTCCTCGACGCGGTGGACGCGGCGGCGGACTTCTCCTACGTCCTCGCGCTCCAGGAGACGGTGGCGGCGGGCATCGCCGACGGCTACGCCCGTGCCACCGGCGGTGCGGCCCTGCTCCAGCTGCACTCCGGCGTGGGGCTGGGCAACGGCATAGGCATGCTGTACCAGTCGCTGCGCGGCCACACCCCGCTCGTCGTGGTCGCCGGTGACGCCGGCGTCCGCTACGACGCCATGGACGCCCAGATGGCCAGCGACCTGGTGGCCATGGCCAGGCCCGTCACCAAGTACGCGACCCGGGTCACCGACCGGCACTCCGTGCTCCGCACCATCCGGCGGGCCGTGAAGATCGCCCTCACCCCGCCGCGCGGCCCCGTCTTCGTGGCGCTGCCCATGGACGTGCTGGACGAGCTCAACTCCGAGCCCGTGCTGCCCACCACGGTGCCGCTCACCGACGTGGCCCCCTCGCCGGCCTCGGTGGGGCGGGCGGCCGAGCTGCTCGCCGCTGCCAAACGGCCGGTCGTCCTCGTCGGGGACGGGGTGGCGCTCTCCGGGGCGCAGGCCGAACTCGTGGCCGTCGCCGAGCTGTTGGGCGCCGACGTCTACGAGGTCGACTCCTCCGAGGTGAACATCGCGGCCTCGCACCCGCTGCGGCGCGGCCAGACGGGGCACATGTTCGGCCCGCACAGCAAGGAGCTGGTCGCCGGAGCGGACGGGGTGCTGATCGTGGGCACCTACGTCTTCCCGGAGGTGTTCCCCGAACTGGAGAGCCCCTTCCGGCCGGGCGCGAAGGTCGTGCACATCGACCTCAACGCCTACGAGATCGCCAAGAACCACCCCGTGGACCTGGGGCTGGCCGCCGATCCCCGGCAGGCGCTGCGCGCGCTGGCCGGCGTACTGGAACAGCGGCTGACCCCGGAGCGCCGGGCGGCGGCCGCGGCCCGGCTCGACGTACGGACCCGGGAGCGGGCCGGCGAGGCCGCGGCGGCGGTGGACGACGACACGCCGATGGCCGTCTTCCTGCGGACGCTGGCCGAGCGCACGGGCCGGGACCTGATCGTCTTCGACGAGGCGCTGACCACCTCGCCGCTGGTGACCCGGTACCTGCCGCCGGAGCGGCCGGGCGACTACCACCTCACCCGGGGCGGCTCGCTGGGCGTCGGCTTCCCGGGGGCGGTCGGCGCGAAGCTCGCCCACCCGGACCGGCTCGTCGTCGGCTTCGCGGGCGACGGCGGGTCGATGTACACCTACCAGGCGCTGTGGACGGCGGTCCGGCACGGGATCGACGCCAAGTTCGTGGTCTGCAACAACCGCAAGTACCGGCTCCTCGACGACAACATCGCCCAGTACTGGCGCGAGCGGGACATCGCCGAGCACCCCTTCCCGGGCTCCTTCGACCTCTCGCACCCCGAGATCGACTTCGCGGGCCTGGCCCGGGCGCTGGGCGCCGACGGCACCCGCGTGGAGAAGCCGGACGAGGCGGTGGCGGCCGCGGCGCGGATGCTCGCGCACCCCGGCCCGTACCTCGTAGACATCCAGATCTGACCAGCGCTGACACACCGACGGACAGGAGGAGACCGCATGCCCGCCGAGCGGCTGACCGAGGACGCGATCCGCACCTTCACCGAGAACTGGTACGTGGCCCTGGACCGGCACCTTCCGCTGGACCAGGTGCTCGCCCTGATCACCGAGGACCTGGAGTTCAAGGTCCCCGAGGACACCTTCCTCGGACACCAGGGCTTCGGCCGCTGGTACGCCGCCGTGACCAACCGGTTCTTCGACGAGGTGCACACCGTCACCAAGGTGGAGCCCGTCATCGAGGGCGACCGGGCGATCGTCCGGGTCCTCGTCAACTGGCAGGCCAAGATCTGGGACCCGCCGGCCGCGCGCAGCCAGTGGCTGGGCTTCGACGCCGACCAGACCTGGACCGTGGTGGCCGGCCCGGACGGACCGCTGATCAAGCAGTACACCGTCAACGAACTGGCGCCGATGCCCGGTTCCGGCTCGCTCTGAGAAGGCGGCGACCATGACCGAAGTGACACGCGAGCGGGTCGAGGCGGCCTACCGGGCCCTCGGCTCGGGCGACCGCGCGCGGATCCTGGAGTACTACTCCGAGGACCTGCGCTGGCTGGTCCCGGGCAACCACCCCCTCGCCGGCCGGTACGAGAGCCTGGACGCCTTCCTGGAGCTGATGGGGCAGACCCACAAGCTCACGGGCGGCACCTTCCGGATGGACCTGGAGGCGGTCATGGTCGGCGCGGACTGCAGCGCCGACGTCTGCCGCAACGTCGCCCTGCGGGACGGCGCCGACCCGGCGAGCACCAGCCCGTACGAGCGGATGGACTACCCGGTCTTCCACTTCATGCGCTGGCGGGACGGCCGGATCGTCGAGGGCCACGACGGGCTCTTCGGCGACGACGCCTCCGCCTTCAGCCAGTTCTGGGCGCCCTTCGCGCCGGACGGAACCCGCAGGGACCGATAGGGGGATGACAGCAGTGAGCGCGATGGACGCCCGAGAGGTACTGACGAAGTACTACGAGTACGCCAACGCCGGCGACTGGGACCGCTGGTGCGACCTGTTCGCCGACGACCAGGTCATGGACGAGCAGCTCGCCGGACACATCGAGGGCCTGGACACCCTGCGCTCGATGATGAAGGGCATGGGGACCATGTACCGGGCCTTCCGCAACGAGCCCGTGCACTTCCTCGTCGACGGGGAGAAGGCCGCAGCCGTCTCCCACATCACCGCCGTCAGCCCGTCCGGCGAGGCCATCGAGGCCGAGGTCATGAACTTCTTCCGGATCGTGGACGGACGCATCGCCTACATGGCGAACTACCACGACACCGTCCCCTTCCAGGTGCTGGGCCAGGGCTGAGGGGAGGACGGGACTCGTGGCCACAGAGCAGTACGACTACGTGATCGTCGGTTCCGGTACCGCCGGCAGCGTCCTGGCCAACCGGCTCTCCGAGGACCCGGACGTCTCGGTCCTCGTCCTGGAGGCGGGCGGCTCCCGGATCCCGCCCGAGGTGGACGACCCGTCCTCCTGGTACAAGCTGCTGGGCGGGCCCGTGGACTGGGGCTACACCAGCGTCCCGCAGCCGGGCCTGGGCGGCCGCCGTACGTACGAACCGCGCGGCAAGGCCCCCGGCGGCAGCAGCAACCTCTACATCATGATGCACATCCGGGGCCACGCCTCGGACTTCGACAACTGGGCGTACCAGGGCGCGGCCGGCTGGGCGTACGAGGACGTGCTCCCGTACTTCGCCCTGCTGGAGGGCCAGGAGGACGCCACCGCCCCCACCACCGGCACCGACGGCCCGCAGCGGATCACCCACGCCGGCCGGCACCGCCCGAACCCGGTCTCCCGCGCCTTCATCGACGCGGCCGTGGAGCTGGGCCACCAGGAGATCGCCGACTTCAACACGGACGGTCCCCGGCGCGGCCTCTTCGGCACGGGCTGGCACCACATCGACGTGGCCGACGGCCGCCGCCAGGGCGTCCTGGCCGCCTACCTGGAGCCCGCCCTCGGCCGGTCCAACCTGACGCTGCGCACCAACGCCCAGTCCACCCGGCTGCTCTTCGACGGCGACACCTGCACCGGCGTCGAGTACGCCCAGCTGGAGGCCCCGGCCACGCTTTCGGACAGCGACGTCCCGGGCCGGACCGTGCGCGACGGGCACAGCCGCGGCGCGGCCCCCGGGACGCACACCGTACGGGCCCGGCGCGAGGTGATCGTGGCGGCCGGGGCGATCGAGTCCCCGAAGCTGCTGCTGCTCTCCGGGATCGGGCATCCGGAGCAGCTGCGCGAGCACGGCATCGAGGTCACCGCGGCCCTGCCCGGGGTCGGCGAGAACTTCCACAACCACGTCCTGACCGGGCTGATGGCCGAGGTCAACCAGGAGCTCCCGGCGCCGGCGCAGAACCTCTCCGAGAGCGCTCTGTTCCTGTCCTCGCGGCCCGGGCTGCCGGCCCCCGACCTGCAGATCGCCTTCGTCCACGTCCCGTTCGACGTGATCGTCGGCCAGGATCACCCGAACACGGTCTCGATCCTGCCGGGCGTCGTCCGTCCGGTCTCGCGCGGCTGGATCCGGCTGGCGAGCGCCGATCCGCTGGCCCACCCGCTGATCCACCCGAACTACCTGGGCGACCGGTGGGACCTGGAGCGGATGGTGCAGGGCGTCAAGACCGCCCGGGAGCTCTTCGCCACCTCGGCCTTCTCGCCCTGGTACAAGCAGGAGCTCCAGCCGGGGCCCGGCTACGTGTCCGACGACGACCTGCGGACCTTCGTGAAGCAGAAGTCGGAGAGCTACCACCACCAGGCCGGCTCCTGCCGCATGGGCATCGACGACCTCGCGGTGGTCGACCCCGAGCTGCGGGTGCACGGCGTACGGAACCTGCGCGTCGTCGACGCCAGCGTGATGCCCGCCGTCCCGTCGGGCAACTGCCACACCGCCATCGCGATGATCGCCGAGCGCGCGGCGGACTTCCTGAAGGGGGTGTCCCGTGCCTGATGTGGTCCTGCGCGAGGGCGCGCTGTCCGGGACGCGCATCGCGGTCCTGGTCGAGAGCGACTTCTACGAGCCCGAGATCTTCTACTACCAGCACCGGTTCGCCGAGGAGGGCGCCGAGGTCGACTTCCTGACCCGGCTGTGGGGCAACGACTCCATCACCTTCTCCGGGCACGAGTACCGGGCGCCGTTTACCGCCGACAAGTCCCTGGAGGGGCTCAGCGACGAGGAGCTGCGCCGGTACGCGGCGATCATCGTGCCCTCGGGCATGGTGGCCGACCGGCTGCGCTACACCGAGGACGTGGACGTACTGGCTCCGGCCACGGAGCTGCTGCGCCGGGCCTTCGAGGAGCCGACGGTCCTCAAGGGGATCATCTGCCACGGCATGTGGCTGGCGTCCTCGATTCCGGGCAAGGTGCGCGGCCGCAAGGTGGTCTGCCACAACAACCTCATCGGTGACGTGCGCAACATGGGCGCCCAGTACGTCGACGAGGACGTGGTGGTCGACGGCGACCTGGTCACCGGCCGCACCGGCGCCCACCACCACCTCTTCGCCCGCCGGATCATCGAGCTGGTCGCGGCGGGGCGGGGCCGGGGGGCCGGCTGATGCCGGGCCCGATGGTCTGGTCGCACGTGGGCCTCAACTGCGCGGACCAGAAGACCACCGAGGAGTTCTACACCCGGTACTTCGGTTTCGCCCGGGCCCGGGTGGTCGACCTCGGGGAGAGCCGGATCGTGTTCCTGCGCAAGGGGGACGCGTACCTGGAGCTCTTCGCGGCGGCCACCGGCCCGGCCCGCGCCGCGCAGGAGGACGGGCCGCCGGCCCCGGGCCGCGTACGGCACCTGGCCTTCCAGACCGACAGCGTCGACGCGTTCCTCGCGGAACTGGGCGACGCCGCCGAAGTGACCCTGGGGCCGCTGGACTTCGACGACTTCATCTGCGGATGGCGGACCGTCTGGGTCCGCGACCCCGACGGGGTGATCGTCGAGATCAGCCAGGGATTCGAGGACGACCGCTCACACGACAAGGACGGTGCATGACATGGCGGGCTCGTTGAGCTTCTCCTTCTCCGACACGATCGCGGGCTACGTCGTCCGCTTCGACTCCGGGTCGCGGCTGCTGCGGCTGAAGACCTCGGACGAGCGCGAGTTCGAGGTCTCGCTCGCCGGGGACCCCAGCGCCGAGCTGGTGCGCAACCTGGACGAGCCGTACATCGACGCCTCCGGGCACATCGACGAGATGCTCTCCCCGGGCCGCTTCCTCTTCGTCTACGGGGTGCACTACCCCGAGCGGGACGGCCGGTTCGAGGCCAAGCGCCTGGTGTTCCTGGGCCGCGGGGCGGAGGACTACCGGTTCGAGGAGACGAGCTGGTGGGTCAAGCAGATCGAGTCGCTGGCCGACTTCTACAAGCGGGCGCAGTTCGGCGACGGCCCGGTGGACTTCACCGAGTACCGCACCGAGATCCGCCTCGGCGGCGACAAGACCGCCAGCCACGTCCAGGAGACCGACACGATCTCCCGCCTGGTCTACGGCATGGCCTCGGCCTACCTGCTGACCGGCAAGGACGAGTACCTGGAGGTCGCCGAGCGCGGCACCGAGTACCTGCGCAAGCACATGCGGGTCGTGGACAGCGAGGAGGACGTGGTCTTCTGGTACCACGGCATCAGCGTCGACGGGGACAGCGAGCGCAAGCTGTTCACCTCGGAGTTCTCCGACGACTACGACGCGATCCCGATGTACGAGCAGATCTACGCGCTGGCCGGCCCCATCCAGACCTACCGGGTCACCGGTGACGTCCGGATCAAGAACGACGCGGACGCCACCATCCGGCTGTTCGACAAGTTCTTCAAGGACGAGGAGCAGGGCGGCTACTACTCGCACATCGACCCGATCCTCTTCAGCCCCGACCACGAGTCGCTGGGCGAGAACGCCGAGCGCAAGAACTGGAACTCGGTCGGCGACCACGCGCCCGCGTACCTGATCAACCTGTACCTGGCGACCGGCGACCAGAAGTACGCCGATTTCCTCGAGTACACCTTCGACACCATCGCGGACAAGTTCCCGGACTACAAGAACAGCCCGTTCGTCCAGGAGCGCTTCTTCCGCGACTGGTCGCACGACACCGCCCACAGCTGGCAGCAGAACCGCGCGGTCGTCGGGCACAACCTCAAGATCGCCTGGAACCTGATGCGGATGAACTCGCTGAAGGCCAAGCCGGCGTACGAGGAGCTCGCCCGCAGGATCGGCGAGATCATGCCGGCCGTCGGCAGCGACGTCCAGCGCGGCGGCTGGTACGACGTGGTGGAGCGGGTGAAGCAGGGGGACGAGGAGACGTATCGTTTCGCCTGGCACGACCGCAAGGCCTGGTGGCAGCAGGAGCAGGCGATCCTCGCCTACCTCATCCTGAACGGCACGGTCGGCGGCGACGCGAACCTGCGCGAGGCCCGGCAGGCGCAGGCCTTCTACAACACCTTCTTCCTCGACCACGACGAGGGAGCCGTCTACTTCAACGTGCTCGCCAGCGGTACGCCGTACCTGCTCGGCACGGAGCGGCTCAAGGGCAGCCACTCGATGTCCATGTACCACTCGGCGGAGCTCTGCTACCTCGCCGCCGTGTACAACAACCTGCTCGTCAACGGCCGGGAAATGGACTTCCACTTCCAGCCCGACCCGACCAGCCTGCCCGACCGGACCCTGCGGGTCTCGCCCGACCTGCTGCCCGCGGGCTCGGTGCGGATCGCGTCCGTGGAGATCGACGAGAAGCCGTACGAGGAGTTCGACGCCGAAGGGCTGACCGTCCACCTCCCCGACGTCCAGGGGCGGGTCAAGGTCAAGGTCCGGCTCCGGCCGGTGACCCAGAAGTAGCGCTCAACGGGGGGCGCCCCAACTAGAGGGGAAAGCAATGACTCTGACCGTGAAGGAACGCCGGAACAAGTCGGGCACCGTGCTCGTCGCCACCGGCGAGATCAACAGTGAGACCTCAGGTGCCCTGCTCCAGGCACTCCTGCCGCTGGTCCGCGAGGGCCGGCCGCTGCGCATCGACCTCACCGCCGTCAGCTACGTCTCCAGCGCCGGGCTGCGCACGCTGCTCGTCGTCTACCGGGAGGCGCAGCACGTCGGCGTCGCCGTCACCCTGTACGGGGTGAGCGAGGAAGTCCGGTTCGTCATGTCGGCCACCGGCTTCCTCGACTTCTTCGAGACCGGCGAGGCCGCGGCGGCCGCGGCCAGGGCCAAGGTCGCGCGATGAGCGAGACCGCCTCCGAGCAGGTCCTGCGGGTGGACGCGTACCCGACCCACGAAGTGGGCGGGTACCGCGTCCGCGCCGGCAAACCGTTCCCGTTCGGGGCCAACGTGGTCCCCGGCGGGGTCAGCTTCTCCGTCTTCTCCGACCAGGCGACCTCCATGACCCTGGTCATCTTCAAGCGCGGAGAGCCCGAGCCGATGGCCGAGCTGGAATTCCCCGAGGAGTTCCGCACCGGCAGCGTCTTCGCCATGACGGTGTTCGGCCTCGACCACGAGAACATCGAGTACGGGTACCGGGCCGACGGCCCCTTCGACCCGGCCTCCGGCCACCGCTTCGACGCCCGGCAGGTCCTCTCCGACCCCTACGCCCGGCTGATCGCCGGCCGCGACGTGTGGGGCGTGGAGCCGGACCGCAGCCGCGGCTACCAGTACCGCTCGCGGGTCTGCCTGCAGGACTTCGACTGGGGCGACGACACCCCGCTGCGGCTGCCCGCCGAGGACCTCGTCGTCTACGAGGCCCACGTGCGCGGCTTCACCCGCCACCCCTCCTCGCAGGTCACCGCCCCCGGCACCTTCGCGGGGCTGCGCGAGAAGATCCCGTACCTGAAGGAACTCGGGGTCAACTGCATCGAACTGCTCCCGGTGTTCGAGTTCGACGAGAGCGACAACATGCGCTCCAACCCGGAGACGGGCGAGCACCTCTTCGACTACTGGGGCTACAACACCGTCTCGTTCTTCGCGCCGAAGGCCGGCTACGCGGCCACCGGACGCTACGGGATGCAGGGCGACGAGTTCCGCACCCTGATCAAGGACCTGCACGCGGCCGGCATCGAGGTCATCCTCGACGTCGTCTTCAACCACACCGCCGAGGGCAACGAGCAGGGCCCGACGATCTCCTTCAAGGGGCTCGACAACGCCACGTACTACATGCTCACGCCGGAGGGGTACTACTTCAACTTCAGCGGCACGGGCAACACGGTCAACTGCAACCACCCCGTCGTGCGCAACTTCGTGCTCGACTGCCTGCGCCACTGGGTCGCCGACTACCACATCGACGGCTTCCGCTTCGACCTCGCGGCCATCCTCGGCCGGGCCCTGGACGGCACCCCGCTGCCCAACCCGCCGCTGCTGGAGCTGCTCGCCTTCGACCCGGTCCTGCGGCACACCAAGCTCATCGCCGAAGCCTGGGACGCGGGCGGCCTCTACGAGGTCGGCAACTTCCCGGCCTACGGCCGCTGGGCGGAGTGGAACGGAAAGTACCGCGACACGGTGCGCAGCTTCCTCAAGGGCGACCCCGGGGTCACCGGGGAGCTCGCGACCCGGATCGCGGGCTCGCCGGACCTCTACTCCACCCGCGGGACCTCGGCCTCCGTCAACTTCCTGACGGCGCACGACGGTTTCACCCTGGCCGACCTGGTCTCGTACAACGACAAGCACAACGACGCCAACGGCGAGGGCAACAACGACGGCGGCAACGACAACGCCAGCTGGAACTGCGGCGCCGAGGGGCCGACCGACGACCCCGAGGTCAACGCGCTGCGGCTGCGGCAGATGAAGAACGCCCTGGCCATCCTCTTCACCAGTCAGGGCATCCCGATGCTGCTGTCCGGGGACGAGGTCGCGCGGACCCAGCAGGGCAACAACAACACGTACTGCCAGGACAACGAGCTGTCCTGGTTCGACTGGGACCAGGTCGACGAAAACGCCGAACTGCTCCGGTTCACGCGGGAGATGATCGCCTTCCGCAAGCACCACCGCGAGCTGCGCTCCACCGCCCACCCCACCGGCCGGCTGCGCGACAGCCTGGGCCTGCCGGACATCAGCTGGCACGGGGAGCGGGCCTGGCAGCCCGACTGGTCGGCGGAGAGCAGGCTGCTGGCGGTGGCGCGCTGCGGCGTCGGCGACGAGGACGTGGTGTACGTGGCCATGAACTCCCACTGGGAGCCGCACGACCTGGAACTGCCCGCCCTGCCCGGCGGCCGCAGCTGGCACCTGTTCGCGGACACCGGCGCCGAGGCGCCGCACGACATCCGCACCCCGGGGACGGAACAGGAGCTGGACAACGCCGGGAAGTACCTGATCGGCCCGCGGTCGGTGGTGATCCTGGTGGGCCGCGCGAACGACCCCGATCCCCGAGGCGACTGAGACGCCCCGACCGAAGGAGACCTGACATGCCGCTTTCCGTGTCCCTGAGCATCGAGGGCGACACCACCGTGATCGAACTGACGGGCGAGCTGGACGCCAAGACCGCACCGGACTTCCACCAGACCATCGAGAAGGCCGCCGGGCACGGCACCAGCACCGTCGAGATCCGGATGGCCGGCGTCGGCTACATGGCCAGCGCCGGGCTCCGCTCGCTGGTCTTCGCCCAGCAGAAGGTGGGCTCCGGGGTCACCATCAAGGTGGTCGGCGCCATCGAGCCCGTCTCCCGGACCATCCGCACGGCCGGGCTCGACCGCAGCATCCAGCTGTCCGACGGCTGAGCACGACGACCGGCCGCGCGGTGAGTGAGATGGTCGGACTGGCGAGGAAGCCCGCCGTACTGGAGGTGCCCGCGACGGTGGGGGCACTGGGCGAGATCGCCGCGTTCGTCCTGCTGCTGGCCGGCCGGGCGGGCCTCGGGAAAGGGGCCACCTACCGGATCCGGCTGGCGGTGGACGAACTGGCCACGAACATCGTGATGCACGGGTACCGGGGCGCCGACGGACGGATCACCGTCCGCGGCTGCTCCGGCCCCGGCGGGGTGCGGATCGTCCTCGAGGACTCCGCCCCCGCCTTCGACCCCGTCGCAGGCTGCCTGCCCCCCGCCCCCGGGGTCCCCCCGGAACGGCGGAGGGTCGGCGGCCTCGGCATCCACCTGGCCCTGACCAGCGTGGACGCGTACAGGTACACCCACAGGGACGGCCGCAACATCAGCACGCTGACTGTGAAGGCTGAGGGGACGGACCCATGCCCTCCACGACCGTGATCATCCTTGACGTGTACCCGCCCCCACCGGCCGAACTGGTCGATGCGCTCCGGCTGATGGACGCGGAACTCGTCACCCGCACGCTGTCCGACCTGCTGGGCGGCCGGCTGGAGACGCTGCCCGTCGCTGACGTGCTGCTGGCCCCCGCCGAAGCCGACGGGGAAGCCGTACGGACCGCCGTACGCCGGCTGCGCCGCTGGGCCGGGGCCCCCATCGTGGTCGTCTGGACCGTCGAGGAGTTCGCCGCCCTGGAGCGGCACGTGCGCCTCGGCCACGACTACCTCGTCCCGCCCTTCCTGCCCGCCCTCGTCGGAGCCCGGCTGCACAGCTGCTCGGAGCGCGCCGGACTCGGCCGCACCCTGCGCGAGGCCGACGCCCGCGCCGAACTCATGGGCTACGAGAAGGAACTGGAGATCGGCCGCGAGATACAGGCCGGCTTCCTGCCCGAATCACTGCCCGTCCCGACGGGCTGGGAGATCGACGTGCGCTTCCGCCCGGCACGGCAGGTCGCCGGGGACTTCTACGACGTCTTCGAACTCTCCCGGGGCCGGCGCCTCGCGGTCGTCGTCGCCGACGTCTGCGACAAGGGCGTCGGCGCCGCCCTCTTCATGGCCCTCATCCGCTCCCTGCTGCGCCACACCGCCGAGAACAGCGGACTGCAGCACCTGATGGCCGCCACCCGTACCGGGGGCAGCCGCCGCACGCCGGTCGTCGGCGCCACGCCGCTGCTCAACGCGGTCACCGCCACCAACGGCTACCTCACCCGCAACCACCTGCGGCAGGGCTACTTCGCCACCCTGTTCTTCGGCGTCCTGGACCCGCTCACCGGGAGCCTCGTCTACATCAACGGGGGCCACAACCCGCCCCTGCTGCTCTCCGGGGACGGCGCCGTGCCGAGGCCGCTGGAGGTGACGGGACCGGCCGTCGGGGTCCTGCCCGACTGCGTCTACACCCTGGGGTACGCCCAGTTGAACCCGGGCGACACCCTCTTCGTCTTCACCGACGGAGTGCCCGAGGCGCGCTGCCCGGAAGGCAGCTTCCTCGGTGACGAACGGATGCTGGAACTGCTCGCCGGCCCCCCGGCGAGCGGGCGGGACGTGGTGGACCGGATGGACCTGGCCGTGCGCGAGCACACCGGGACCGCCGAACAGCACGACGACGTCACCATGCTGGCCCTGCACCGGCCACGTGCGGCGCGGGGGCCGCACGGGGACGGCAGCGGCTACCGGGTGGTCGCGTGATGACCCGGACCATCGTGGTGCACTCGCACCGCGGCGGCACGGGGAAGTCCTCGGTGCTGGCCAACCTGGCGGTGCTGATGGCGACCGGGGGACTGCGGGTGGGGGCGGTCGACACCGACCTCCAGTCGCCCACCCTGGACCTGCTGTTCGGGCTCGGGCCCGGCACGGGCTCGCTGGCCGACTACCTGCTCGGCCGCTGCGAGATCGAGGCCGCGGCCCGCACGACCGCCGTCCCCGGGCTGTACGTCGTACCGGCCCGGTCCGGGACGGCGGCCCTGCGCGAGCTGATGACCACCGGGTACGACGTGGGACTGCTGCCGGAGGGCTTCGACCGGCTGGCGCAGCAGTTCGCGCTCGACGTGCTGCTGCTCGACACGCACGCGGGGCTCAACAACGAGTCGGTGACGGCCATGGGCAGCGCCGACGTCGTACTGATCATGGCGCGGGCGGACCGCATCGACCTCTCCGGGGTCGAGGAGACCATCGCCCTCGCCGGAAAGCTGGCCTGCCGGCGGGCCCTGGTGCTGAGCATGGCACCCGAGGGCATCGACCGGGACGCGGTCCGCCGCCGGGCCGAGGAGGTCTACGGGTCTCCGCTGGCCGGAATACTCCCGTACGTGCCGGAAATGGCGGCCCTGTACGGGGAGCGCATATTCGCGGAAGCCCTTCCCGACCACCCCCTGGTCGGTGAATTCCGCACCATCCTGACGGCGTTGGACGCACGTGACGAAGTATCGCGGGCCTGACGTCCACCCCTTACGCCCCTGGAAGGGGGCGTGTTGAATCGGCAGCGAATCCAGAACAAGGAGAGAGTCATGAAGATTCTCGTCGTCATGACGGCAAAGGCCACGCTCCATCTGCTGGACGGGGAACAGCACCCCTCGGGATTCTGGGCCGAGGAATTCGTCGTTCCTTATACGCTCTTCCGGGCCGCCGGCCACGCCGTGGACGTGGCGACGATCGGGGGCGAGGCGCCGACGGTCGACCAGACCAGCATCGACCCCGCGTTCCTGCGGTGGGTCCGGCCCGAGGGCTCCCCGGACGAGGACGCGGCGAACGCCGCCGAGTACGTCCGCGTCATCGGCCAGACCCCCCAGCTCCAGCACCCCCTCGCCCTGGAATCCCTGGGCGAGAAGGACATCGCCGGCTACGACGGCATCTACATCAGCGGCGGCCACGGGGCCATCGGCGACCTCCCCAAGTCCGATGAACTGGCGCAGCTGCTGCGCTGGGCCATCGCCCAGGACAAGCCGCTGGCCACCGTCTGCCACGGCCACACCTCGCTCCTGGCCCTGCGCGACGGCGAAGGACGCTGGCCGTTCGAGGGCTACCGGATGACCGCCTTCTCGCACAGCGAGGAACTGGTCACCAACATGGCCGGCCGGCTCCCGCTGATCCTGGAGGCCGAGCTCACCAGACTCGGCGCCCGCTACGAGAAGGCCGAAGCGATCTGGGACTCGCACGTGGTCGTGGACCGCAAGCTCACGACCGGCCAGAACCCGTATTCCTCCAAGGCCCTCGCCGAGACGTTCCTGAAGCAGCTCGAACAGGGCTAGCCCCCGCGACACCGGAAGGTGCAGCCATGACCCAGCGCGTGCTCAGCGACCGACCCCTGGCCAATCCCGGGAAGCTGTTCATCGGCGGCAGATGGGTGCCCGCCCGGGACGGCCGCACCGAACCGGACGTCAGCCCGATCGACGGACAGGAGATCGTGCCGGTGGCCCAGGCCGCCGCGGCCGACGCGGACGCCGCCGTCACGGCGGCCCGTACGGCGTACGAGGAAGGTCCCTGGAGCCGGCTGTCCGCCCAGGAACGCGCGCTGCGGCTCAACCGGGTCGGTGAGCTGATCGAGCGGGACCTGGAGGAGATCGCCCTGCTGGAGACGGTGGACATGGGCAAGCCGTTCGCCTTCTCCAGCACCGTCGACGCCCCCATGGCCGCCCAGCTCATGCACTACTACGCGGGCGCGGTCACCCGGGTCGACGGCTCCTCCCGGGCCCCGGCCGGCGGACAGCTCGCGTACACCCTGCGCGAACCGCTGGGCGTGGTCTGCGCCATCACCCCCTTCAACTTCCCGCTGCTGCTGTCGATGACCAAGATCGCCCCGGCCCTCGCGGCGGGGAACACGGTCGTCCACAAGCCCTCCCCGGCCACCCCGCTCACCGCTCTGAAGATCGCCGAACTCTTCCAGGAGGCGGAGATCCCGGACGGGGTGCTGAACGTGATCACCGGTCCGGGCGTGGAGCTCGGTGAGACCCTCACCGGCCACCCCGGCATCGACAAGATCGCCTTCACCGGCTCCACCGCGGTCGGCCAGACGATCATCCGCAAGTCGGCCGGCACCCTGAAGAAGGTCACGATGGAGCTCGGCGGCAAGTCCGCCAACATCGTCTTCGCCGACGCCGACCTCGACGCCGCCGAGGAACTCGCCTTCTTCGGCATCTACTACAACAAGGGCGAGATCTGCACCGCCGGCTCCCGGCTGCTGCTGCACCGCCCCATCCACGACGAGATGGTCGAACGCCTGGTGAGCCGGGCCGCGGCCCTGCGGCCCGGGGACCCGCGCGACCCGGCCACCCTCTTCGGGCCGCTGGCCCACCGGGGCCAGTTCGACAAGGTCAGCTCCTACATCGAGGTCGGCGAGAAGGAAGGCGCGATCCTGCGCACCGGAGGCACCGGCTGGACCCCCGAGGGCGCCTCCAGCCAGGGCCTGTACTTCCTGCCGACCGTCTTCACCGGCGTCGACAACGGGATGCGGATCGCCCAGGAGGAGATCTTCGGACCCGTCCTGTCGATCATCCCCTTCGACACCGAGGAGGACGCCGTACGCATCGCCAACGACAGCGCGTACGGCCTCGCCGCCGGGGTCCACACCAAGGACCTGCGCCGGGCCCACCGGGTCGCCTCGCAGATCAAGGCGGGCACGGTCTGGGTGAATTGCTACAACCAGTACGACCCCTCCGTGCCCTACGGCGGCTACAAGGCCTCCGGCTACGGACGCGAGTGCGGACCGGAATCCCTGGAGAGCTACACCCAGACCAAGTCGGTCTGGATCGGCATGGACTGAGGTCCGGCCGCCGGACCCATCTTTGGAGGAGCCCCCATGCGGACAGGCATCATCGGCACCGGGCGGATCGGCTCGACCCTCGCCCGGATCCTGGTGGCGGCAGGCCACCCGGTGGTCCTCGCCAACGCGCGCGGACCGAAGTCCCTCGGCCCGCTGCTGGCCTCGCTCGGACCCGACGCCGCGGCGGCGGGACCCGTGGAGGCGGCCGGCCAGGCCGACCTCCTGGTGCTGATGGTGCCGTTCGACACCGTGCGGGGGCTGCTGCCCCCGCACGTCGTGCAGGACAAGGTGCTGGTGGACGCCACCAACGCCTTCAACGGCCCCGGGGTCGCCGCCGACCTCGGCGGACGCGGATCGAGCGAACTGGTCGCCGAGTGGTACCCCGGCGCCCGGGTCGTGAAATCCCTGAACACCATGCACTTCGAAACCCTCGCCGTCGCCGGCAACGCCTCCGGGCGGGAGCCGTCACAGCGCCTGGCGCATTTCACGGCGGGCGACGACACGAAGGCGAAGGAAATCGTGGCGGGAATCATCACGGACCTCGGATTCGTGCCCGTCGACACCGGCCCGCTGCACTCCGGAGGAATTCTCCAGCAGCCAGGCGGTCCCCTCTTCAACCGGCCGCTCACGGAAGCGCAGGCGCTCGCATGGATCTGACCCTGAACGTGAATGGAAGACCGGAGCAGTTCGCTGCGCAGCCCAACGAACTCCTCGTGGAACGGCTCCGCGACGGACTCGGACTGACCGGCACGAAGGTCGGCTGCGACACCGGCCAGTGCGGGACCTGCGTGGTCCGGCTCGACGGCAGGTCCGTCAAGAGCTGCCTGATCCTCACCGCCGCGGCCGCCGGCTCCGAGGTCACCACCATCGAGGGCATAGGCGTCCGGGGCGGCGAGCTGACCGGCCTCCAGGAGGCCCTGCGCCAGGAGCACGGCACCCAGTGCGGCTTCTGCACCCCCGGCATGGTCATGGCGCTGGGCGAGCTCGTCGAGAACACATCCGGGGGCGAGGCCCCCACCGAGCCCGAGATCCGCGAGTGGCTCACCGGCAACCTGTGCCGCTGCACCGGCTACCACAGCGTCGTCCGGGGAGTGCAGCGCGCCTGCGCCCCCGCCGCCCCCGACGGGGCCGAGGCCCCGGCCGCGGCCGGAGCGTCCGGACGGGAGGGCTGAGGGAGATGACCGCAGTGACGGGGGAGACCGCTGTGAATGGCGGGGCCCAGGTGTTGGAAGATGCCGCGCCCGCGGAGACCGCGGCGCCCGCGGAGACCGCGGCGCCCGAGGAGGCTGCCACACCTGAGGAACACACCGTCCTCGGCAAGCCGATGGACGCCCGCGAGGATCCGCAGCTGCTGCGCGGCGAGGCGACGTACGTGGCGGACATCGATCTGCCGGGCACCGCGCACATGGCGATCCTGGGCAGCACGGTGGCCCACGCGAAGATCCTCTCCATCGACACCAAGGCCGCCGAGCAGATGCCGGGCGTCCTGAAGGTGGCCACGGCCGCGGACTTCACCGACGTGATGCCGCTGCCCTGCATCTGGATCCCCGGCGGGGTCGAGAGCCACTTCCCGCCCCACCCCTACGGACTTCCCGGTGCGCGCCCCGTGCTGACCGGCGACGCCGTCCGGCACGTCGGCGACCCGATCGCCGTGGTCGTCGCCGAGACCCCGCGCCAGGCCACCGCCGCGCTCGCCGCCATCTCCGTCGAGTACGAGCCGCTGCCCGTGGTCACCCGCGCCGACGACGCCCTCGCGGAGGGCGCGCCCCAGCTGCACGAGGCCGTCCCCGGCAACCTGAACGCGTACTGGACCTGCGGCGACAAGGACCGCACCGACGCGGCCATCGCCGGAGCGGAAGTGACCGTCGAGCTCGACCTGGTCAACCAGCGCACCATCAACAGCCCCATCGAGCCCCGCGGCGCGGTCGGCGACTACAACGCCGCCACCGACGAGTACACCCTCTACGCCTCCACGCAGGGCCCGCACAACCACCGCTTCCTGCTCGCCGCGCTGGTCCTCGGTATCCCCTTCAACAAGCTCCGGGTGATCGCCCCCACCGTCGGCGGCAGCTTCGGCACCAAGGGCTACCTGTACCCCGACATGGCGCTGGTCCTGCTCCTGTCCAAGGCCCTGCGCCGCCCCGTCAAATGGGTCGACACCCGCACCGGGCTGATGAACTCCACCGTCCAGGGCCGCGACCACCGCCAGCACGTCACCCTCGCCGGCACCCGCGACGGCCGCATCACCGCCGTGCGCTGCACCAGCTACGCCAACCTCGGCGCGTACCCCTCCACCATCGGCCCCGGTGTCGCCACCGCCCTGATGGGCCGCTCCATCAGCGGCATGTACGACATCGACGCGGCCTTCTGCGAGGTCTACGCCGCCTTCACCAACACCGTCTCGCTCGGCGCCCAGCGCGGCAGCGGGCGCGCCGAGGCCGCCTTCCTGATGGAACGCATCGTCGACCGCTACGCCTCCGAGATCGGCATGGACCCGGCGGCGGTGCGGCGCATGAACCTGGTGCCGAAGGAGAAGTTCCCGTACGACAACGGTCTGGGCTGGACCTACGACTCCGGGAACTACCAGCTGAACTTCGACAAGGCCATCGCGCTGTCCGGCTACGCCGACATGACCGCCCGCAAGACCGAGGCCCGCGCCCGCGGCAAGCGGCTCGGCGTCGGCATCGCCACGTACGTCGCGATCTGCGGGGTCGGCCCCTCCACCCGGATGTCCAAGGAGGGCATGCTCGGCGGCACCTGGGAGAGCGCGAACATCCGCGTCCACCCCACCGGCGAGGTCACCGTCACCGTCGGCTCCGCCTCCACCGGCCAGAGCCACCACACGGTCTTCGCGATGGTCGCCGCCGACGAGCTCGGCATCGACCCGGCCCTGGTCCAGGTGTACGAGGGGGACACCCAGAAGGCCCCGTACGGGCAGGGCACCTACGGCTCCCGCTCCTACAGCATGGCCGCGCCCGCCGTCGCCCTCACCGCCCGCAAGATCAAGGCCAAGCTGGTCAAGGCCGGGGCCGTCTTCCTGAACGTCCCCGAGGACAAGGTCGTCTACCGGGGCGGAGCGGTCCACGAGGACGGCAACCCGGAGAACACCAAGACCTTCGCCGAGCTGGCCATGGCCATGTGGTACGGCTGGGGACTGCCCCCCGAGATCGAACCGGCCCTCGACGAGACCACGCACTTCGACCCGCCGGACTTCAACTACCCCTTCGGCACGCACGTCGCGGTCGTCGAGGTCGACGAACTGACCGGCGAGACCCAGGTGGTGGCCTACACCGCCGTCGACGACGCCGGGAACATCGGCAACCCGAAGATCGTCCACGGCCAGATCGAGGGCAGCATCGTGCACGGCCTCGGCCAGGCCCTGATGGAAGCCGCCGAGTACGACGAGAACGGCCTCCTGATCAGCTCCGACCTCAACCACTACGCCCTGCCGCGCGCCGCCGACGTGCCCTTCTTCGACCTCGACAAGACCGTCACGCCCTCCCCGCACAACCCGCTCGGCGCCAAGGGGGCCGGCGAGATCGCCACCGTGCCGCCCGCCGCCGCTGTGGTCAACGCGGTCGTCGACGCCCTCTCCGACCTGGGCGTGCAGCACATCGACATGCCGCTGACCCCCGAGAAGGTCTGGCGCCGCCTGCAGGGAGAGACGCAGTGATCCTCACCGAGTTCGACTACGTACGGCCCGTCGGCCTCGACGAGGCCCTGGCCCTGCTCTCCGCGCCCGGCGCCCGGGCCCTGGCCGGCGGCCAGAGCCTGCTGCCCGGCCTGCGCATCGGGTCCGACACGGCCCGCCTGCTGGTCGACGTACGGCACCTGGAGGAGCTGCGGGGCGTCGAGTCCGGCGACGGGACCCTGCGCATCGGGGCCCTGACCACCCTCGCCGAACTCGCCGCGCACCCCCTGGTGCTCGCCGGGGCGCCCGAACTGGCCGCCGCGGCCCGCGCCAACGGCGACCCCCAGGTCCGCAACCTCGGCACCACCGGCGGCAACCTGGCCGTGGCGGGCCGGCCCACCGACCTGCCGGTCGCCGCCCTGGCCGCCGACGCGGTGGTGGAACTGGCCGGCCCCGGCGGGCGCACGACGGTGGCCGCCGAGGAGTTCGCCGCCACCGGCCTGCCCGCCGGCTCGGTGCTCACCGCCCTGCTGGTGCCCGCCGCCGGGCCGGCCGCCGCCTTCGAGAAGACCGCCGACCGGGCCAGCCGCTACCCGCTGTGCGCCGCGGCCGTACGGATCACCCCCGACGGGCCGCGGATCGCCGTCACCGGAGCCACCCCCCGCGCCCTGCGCCTGCGCGGGGTCGAGGACCGGCTGCGCGGCGGCCCGTACACCACGGAGGCGGTGCTCGCGGCCTTCCGCGCCGAGCCCCGGGAACTGTTCGTCCCCGGGCGCGGCACCTCGGCCGAATACCTCGGCCACCTCGCGGGCGTACTCACCGCACGCGCGCTGGCGAGGGCGGCCCGGATCAGCACCTGACCGCCCACCGGGCTTCAGGAGGAGGGGAGTTGACGTAGTGGCCGAACCGACCGAGACGACGACCACGGGAGACGCCGTGCACCCCGTGCACCAGCCCGCAGCCGCCCGCGCGGCCGCCGCCGACAGACCGTCCGGCTTCTGGGTGGTGGGCGCGGTCCTCGTCCTGCTGATGCTCTCCTCCTCGGTGCCCTCCGCCCTCTACGTGCTCTACCAGCAGAAATGGGGCCTGTCCTCGGGGACCGTCACGGTGGTCTTCGCCGTCTACGCCGTCACCGTGCTCGTCGGCCTCCTGCTGTTCGGCTCCCTCTCGGACACCCTGGGGCGCCGGCCCGTCCTCGGCGCCGGACTGGTCCTGGCGATCGTCTCCATGGGCCTGTTCGCCGGCGCCCAGGGGCTCGGCCTGCTGCTCGCCGCCCGCGCCGTACAGGGGCTGGCGGTGGGCCTGGCCACCGGGGCGATGGGCGCCGCCCTGCTCGAACTCAGCCCGCGCTCGCGGCCCGCGCTCGGCGCCCAGGTCAACAGCGCGGGACCGACCGTCGGCATCGGCCTCGGCGGGCTCGGCGCGGGACTCCTCGTCCAGTACGCCCCCGCGCCCACCGTGCTCAGTTACCTGCTGCTGGTCGGGGCCTTCGCGGTCACCCTGATCGGGGTGGCGCGCATGGGCGAGAGCGCTCCCGGGGCCGGTGGACGGCTGCGGGTGGTCCCGCACCGGATCCGGGTGCCGGCCGCCGCACGCGGGCGGTTCGCCGTGCTGGTGCTGACCGTGGTCGCCGTCTGGACCGTCGGCGGCTTCTACCTCTCGCTCGGCCCGCACCTGGTCCTGTCCCTGCTCCACAGCACCAACTACCTGGTCGGCGGGGCCACGGTGGCCCTGCTCGCGGGCGCCGCCACCGTCGCCCAGCTGCTGCTGGGCCGCACCGAGCCGCTGCGCACCGCCGTGCTGGGCCTGCTCGGGCTGCTCATGGGGCTCGCCCTGGTGCTGCTCGCGCTGGGGCTGGGCTCGGCGGCCGTGTTCCTCGTCGCCACCGCCGTCCTCGGCAGCGGCTGGGGCGCCGCGTTCCTCGGCTCGTTCCGCGCGCTGAGCTCGCTCGCCGAGCCCGCGCACCGCGGGGAACTGACCGCCGCCGTCTACGTGTTCGCGTACCTCGCCATGAGCGTCCCGGCGGTCCTCGCCGGACTGCTGACCAACATCCACGGCCTGCAGCGCACCTCGGTCGGCTTCATGGCCGCCGTCGCCGGAGTGTGCGCGCTGGCCCTGTTCACGACCCTGCGGCTGGCCGCGCGCACCAGGGCCGAAGGGAGGACGGCGTGAGCGCCGCCGCGATGGACAGGGACGGACTGAGGGCCGCCCTGCACGGGCTGGAGATCTTCGCCGGGCTCACCGGGGAGCAGCTGGACTGGCTGGTCTCGGTGTCCGAGCCGCGGGTCCTCGCCGACGGGGAGGTCCTCTTCCGCGACGGCGAGGAGGCCACCGGCTTCCACGTCCTGCTCTCCGGCGGGCTCGTCGTCACCAAGGTCGTCGACGGCCGCGAGGAGGTCCTGACCCGGCACTCCACCGAGGAGGGGGGCGCGGCCGCCGAGGAGCACGACGGCAAGCCCACGGCCGCCCACCGCTTCACCGGGGAGCTGCCCCTGCTCACGGAGGGCTCCTACGTGGCCACCGCGGCCGCGAGCGGCCCGGCCACCACCGTCGTCGCGTACGCGAAGCCGGTCTTCTTCGAGATGCTGACCCGCTGCCACGGGGTCGCGGCCGTCCTGCTGCCCGTACTGGCCTGGCGGATCAAGTCCTCCGAGGTGCAGGCCCGCAAGCGGGCCACCGTCGAGGCCCTCGGCACCCTCGCCGCCGGGCTCGCGCACGAACTGAACAACCCGGCCGCCGCCGTGGCGCGCGCCGCGCAGGAACTGGCGCCCGCCCTGGACCGGCTGACCGGCACCGCGTACGCGTGGGGCGCGGCCGCCACGGGCGCGGAGCGCTCCGTACTGGACCGGCTCGCCGAGGAGCTGGACAAGCTCCCGCCGCCCGAGACCACCGACCCGCTCGCCCAGGCGGACGCCGAGGAGGAGATCGCCGACTGGGCCGAGGAGGCCGGCGCCGAACGCCCGGGGCTGCTCGGCTCCGGGGCCTCCGACCTCGGGCTGGAGCTGGGGTGGCTGCTGGAACGGCTGGAAGGGGTCGGCGAGGCCTCCCTGCCGGCCGCCCTGGACCACCTCGCGGCGCTGCTGGAGGCCCGCTCGCTGGCCGCCGAGCTGCGCGCGGCGGGCCCCAGGATCTCCCAGCTGGTCGCCGCCACCCGGGACTACGCGAACCTCGACCGGGCGCCCGAGCAGCGCTTCGCCGTCACCGACGGCCTGGAGAACACCCTCGTCGTGCTGCGCTCCAAGCTGGCCGGCATCACCATCGTGCGCGCCTACGACCCGGAGCTGCCCGATCTCACCGGATACCCGGGGGAGTTGAACCAGGTGTGGACCAACCTGGTCGACAACGCCGCCGAGGCCATGGAGGGTTCGGGCACGCTCACCCTGCGGGCCCGCGCCGAGGGCGTCTGCATGGTCGTGGAGATCACCGACACCGGCCGGGGCATCCCCGAGGACGTCCTGCCCCGCATCTTCGAACCCTTCTACACGACCAAGGACGTCGGGAAGGGCACGGGTCTGGGACTGCACCTCAGCTACCGGATCGTGACCCAGCGCCACCACGGGTCGATCACGGCCCGCTCCCGTCCCGGCGAGACCCGGATGGTCGTCCGGCTGCCCCTGGCGCCGGCCGCCACCGGCTGACCCGTCACGGCCGGTTCCGGCGGGCATCGCGGCCGGTTCCGTACGTCAGCCCAGCACAGCCCGTCACCCCAGGAAGAGGAGTCGAATCATGGCCAAGTACGACATCGCCAAGCTGCACCCGGTCTTCGTCCGCCAGATGGAGGCGCTCGCCGCCCTGGACATCGAGGCGGTGATGAAGAACTACACGGACGACGCCGTCCTGCTGCGCTTCGAGGGCGTCTCGGTGGGCATCGAGGCTGTTCGCGAGACGTTCACCGGCTACCTCACGGTGAAGCCCACCCTGGTCGAACTGCAGGAGTACATCGAGACCGAGGACACCATCTTCTACCGGGCGATCATGAACCTGAACGGCGAGCCGGAGCACGCGTTCGGGACACTCGTCGTCCGCGATGGCCGAATCTGGCGCCAGACCGCCGGATTCGGCGGCTGAGGGCCCTTTCCTGGGTAGCGTGTGCGGGGAGGGCGGGGGCGTACGCCCTCCCCGCACACGTGAATGATTCGGTGAAGGGGAGGCCGGGGATCATGGAGCAGGAAACCAACCGGGTGGAGGCGTTCAGCGACGGCGTATTCGCCATCGTGATCACGATTCTGGTGCTGGAGTTAAAGGTTCCGGATGAAGAGGGAACGGCGCTGTGGCACGGGCTGTGGGAACAATGGCCGCACTATGCCGCGTATCTGGTGAGTTTCCTCATCATCGGTGTGATGTGGGTGAACCACCACACGATCTTCAGCCACCTCAAGCGGGTTGACCGACCGCTGTTGTTCCTGAATCTCCTGGTGCTGATGGTGGTATCGGTGATTCCCTACACGACCAACGTGCTCGCCGAGCACCTCACGGACGAGGAATCGGCCAACGTGGCCGCGATCCTCTACAGTTCGTGGACCGTCGTGTACGCTCTCGCCTTCCTGGGCTTCTGGTGGTACGTCACCCAGGTCGGTCACCTCTTCCACGAAAAGGTGGACAAGGACGGTGCCCGGGCCACCCGGGTGCGCTTCGGACTGGGCGCGGTCGCCTACCCCTTGACCGTCCTCCTGTCCTTCTTCTCGGCACCTCTCACTCTCGTCGCACACTTTCTGATCGCGCTCTACTATGCGGCGAACCAGATCCCCATCCCGCTCGTGGTAGAGGAAGAGCGGCTCGAATCTGCCAGCGACCTCAGGAAGTAGCCGCTTGGGCCTACGGCCGTTCTTCGCGGTCAAGTAGGGTAAAGGATCTAGCTGGTCGCGGGGGAGGCCCAGATGGCTCGCGTAGTCCTGCCGGAGGAATCCACCAAGGAAATCTCCGATTTGATCGACGTTCTGATCTCGCTTTTCTTCGAATCATTACCCCGGCGGGACCAGCGAAACTGGGCCCGCGTTTATCTGAACGGCCTCGTGCGGACCAACGGGAAGAAAACAATCCGTAACATCGCCGGAACAGGGGCCAGTTCCGTCGAGCAGAGCCTCCAGCAGTTCATCAGCAAGTCGCCCTGGGACTGGACCCCCGTACGCCGCTCCCTCGCCCAGCACCTGGAACGCACGGCGCAGCGCCCCCTGGCCTGGGTCGTGCAGCCCATGGTCATAGAGAAGGCCGGCGACCGCTCCGTCGGGGTCGGCCGCCAGTTCGTCCCCCAGCTCGGCCGCACCGCCAACTGTCAGCAGGCGGGCGGGATCTGGCTCGCCTCCAGCGAGGCCAGCTTCCCCGTCGAATGGACCCTCACCCTCCCCGGGCCCTGGACCAGTGAACTGCTGCGCCGCCGGCGGGCCGGCATCCCCGACACCGCCCGCTCCCTGACCCCCGCGCAGGACGCCGTGCACGCCGTCCAGCGCATGGCCGCGACCTGGCAGCTCCAGCGCCGCCCGGTCGTCATGGAGGTCTCCAACACCGACCTCCCGCAGACCATCGAGGCCTTCGCCCTCCAGGACATCCCCTTCGTCCTCAAGGTCGACGGGTCGCTGCCCGTCTCCTTCGGCGGCGCCGGCCGCCACAAACCCGGGCCGCACACCGCGCCCGCCCGCGAGCTGATCGACTCGCTGCGCTCCCAGCGCCGCGTCGTCGAATGGACCCGGCACGGCCGCGCCGAGGGAGCGGTGACCCTGCTCACCTCGGCGCCCATCCTCGCCACCCCCAGCGAGGACCGGCCCCTGCCCGCACCGCCCACCCCGCTGCTGCTGGTCGGCGCCTGGACCGAAGCGGCCCTGCTGCCCTCCGAGTTCTGGATCACCAACATCGGGGACCGGCCGCTGGCCCAGCTCTTCCTGCTGGCCAAGCTCACCGACCGGGTCTCCCTGGACTTCGCCGAGACCTGCGAACCCGTCGGCATCCGCGACTTCGAGGGCCGCTCCTTCCGCGGCTGGCACCACCACGCCACCCTCGCGAGCGTCGCCCACGCCGCCCGGCTGCTCAGCACCGGAGGACGCCACCCCGACCCCGTGGCCCTGGCGGCCGCCGCCCCCGCCCGCTACCCGGGCACCGGCGCCGCCAGACCGCCCGCCGTGCTGCCCCCGCGACCGCTCATCCCCGGGCAGTCCCCGCGCCGCGAATTCATCCGCTGATGCTCGACATCGCCGGGGCCCTGCGGACCTGGTGCGCGGAGCGGCGGGAGTTCGCGCTCGCCACCGTCGTCGCCGTCAGCGGCAGCGCGCCCCGCGGACCGGGCGCCTCGCTCGCCGTCGACGCCGCCGGCACCGCGCTCGGCTCCCTCTCCGGCGGCTGCGTGGAGTCCGCCGTGCACGAGCTGTGCCTGGAGGCCATCGCCTCCGGCGAAGGCGGCGTGCACCGCTTCGGATACAGCGACGACGACGCCTTCGCGGTGGGGCTGACCTGCGGCGGGATCCTGGACGTGCTGGTCACCCCGGTGCGCGGACAGGACCCCGTACGGCCCGTGATCGGCTCCGTGCTCGACGCCGCCGCCGGCGGGGCCCGGGCCGCGCTCGCCCGCGTGGTCAGCGGCCCGCCCGGGCAGCTCGGCCAGGCCCTGGCCGTCCACGCCGACGGCTCCTACGAGGGCGGCCTGAGCGGCGGCGCGGCCCTGGACCGGGCCGCCGTCGAACGGGTCCGCGCCCTGCTCCTCGCCGGACGCACCGGCACCGCCGAGCTCGGCACCGCGGGCGGGCTGTGCGGGCAGCCGCTGACCCTGCTCGTCGAATCCGCCGCCGAACCGCCCCGGCTGATCGTCTACGGAGCCATCGACTTCGCCTCCGCCCTGGCCCGCATGGGGGCCTTCCTCGGGCACCGGGTCACCGTGTGCGACGCCCGGCCCGTCTTCGCGACCCCGCAGCGCTTCCCCGGCGCCGACGAGGTGATCGTGGACTGGCCGCACCGCCACCTCGCCGCGGAACACGACGCCGGACGCCTGGACACCCGTACGGCCGTGTGCGTACTGACCCACGACGCCAAGTTCGACGTACCCGTCCTCGCGCTGGCCCTGCGCCTGCCGCTGGCCTACGTCGGAGCCATGGGGTCGCGCCGCACCCACGCCGAACGGGCGGACCGGCTGCGCGCCGAGGGGGTGACCGAGGCCGAACTGGCCCGGCTCAGATCCCCCATCGGCCTCGACCTGGGCGGACGCACCCCCGAGGAGACCGCCCTCTCCATCGCCGCCGAGTTCACCGCCGTCCGCCACGAGGCCCCGGCGACCCCCCTCACCGGAGGCCTCCTGCCGCTGCACCGCCCGGTCGTTTCCGCCCGGCGCGGGACCAAGGTCCCGTAGGAACGGACCAACGGGCCCGGTATGTCCTGGACGATCGGCCCGGGCGGCGTAAACCCCGGGTCATGGGAGAATGAAGTACGTGCGTTTCCTCGGCTGCCCTAGTCGGGGTACCTCCGATCGACTGGGATGTTCAGCACGTGCGTTTCCTCAATGACCTGAAGCCGCCGTACGACCTGACGTACGACGATGTGTTCATGGTGCCGAGCCGCTCCGCGGTCGGCTCCCGCCAGGGCGTCGACCTGTCCGCGCCCGACGGCACCGGCACCACCATTCCGCTCGTCGTGGCGAACATGACCGCCATCGCGGGCCGCCGGATGGCCGAGACCGTGGCCCGCCGCGGTGGAATCGTCGTCATCCCCCAGGACATTCCGATCGAGGTCGTCACCGACGTCATCTCCTGGGTGAAGACCCGCCACCTCGTGCTCGACACCCCGATCACGCTGGCGCCCACCCAGACCGTCGCCGACGCGCTCTCCCTGCTGCCCAAGCGCGCCCACGGCGCCGGCGTCGTCGTCGACGGCGGGGGCCGCCCGGTCGGCGTCGTCACCGAGCACGACCTGACCGGCGTGGACCGCTTCACCCAGCTCTCCGAGGTCATGTCGAAGGAGCTGCTGCTCCTCGACGCCGACATCGACCCCCGCGAGGCCTTCAACAAGCTCGACGCCGGCCACCGCAAGCTGGCCCCCGCGGTCGACGCGGACGGCAAGCTCGTCGGCATCCTCACCCGCAAGGCCGCCCTGCGCGCGACCCTCTACACGCCGGCCACCGACGCCAACGGCAAGCTGCGCGTCGCCGCGGCCGTCGGCATCAACGGCGACTTCGTGCAGAAGGCCAAGCAGCTGCTCGACGCGGGCGTGGACACGCTCGTCATCGACACCGCGCACGGCCACCAGGAATCGATGATCAACGCGATCAAGGCGGTCCGCGCGCTGGACCCGAAGGTCCCGATCGTCGCGGGCAACATCGTCGCCGCCGAGGGCGTCAAGGACCTCATCGACGCCGGCGCCGACATCATCAAGGTCGGCGTGGGCCCCGGCGCCATGTGCACCACCCGCATGATGACCGGCGTGGGCCGCCCGCAGTTCTCCGCGGTGCTGGAGTGCGCGGCCGAGGCGAAGAAGTACGGCAAGCACGTCTGGGCCGACGGTGGCGTCCGCCACCCGCGTGACGTGGCGATGGCGCTGGCCGCCGGTGCGTCCAACGTCATGATCGGCTCCTGGTTCGCCGGGACGTACGAGTCCCCGGGCGACCTGCAGCAGTCGGCCGACGGGCGCCTGTACAAGGAGTCCTTCGGCATGGCGTCGGCGCGCGCCGTGCAGAACCGCACGTCGGAGGAGTCGGCGTACGACCGGGCCCGGAAGGGGCTGTTCGAGGAGGGCATCTCCACCTCGCGCATGTTCCTCGACCCGGCGCGGCCGGGCGTCGAGGACCTGATCGACTCGATCATCGCGGGCGTCCGCTCCTCCTGCACGTACGCGGGTGCGGCCTCCCTGGCGGAGTTCGAGGAGAAGGCCGTCGTCGGCATCCAGTCCGCGGCGGGCTACGCCGAGGGCAAGCCCTTGCACGCCAGCTGGAGCTAACCGTTCCTAGCCAGTACGCAGCAGTGGCTCTTGGACCCACTGTTGCGTGCTGGGCGCATCCCGAACGGTTTTGGATGCGCTGGGTCTCCGCTTTCTCTTCCCGCTCGGCGGTACGTCTCCAGGGGCGTGGTCCGTTGCGGGTGGGCGGTTTCCGTCGCGCCTTCGGGTGCCCGGTGCGGCCTGGACGGTCCGATGCCCGTAACGATCGCTCTGGTCGTTACGGGGCGGTGTCGTCCGACGCCGGATCGGGTGTCCGAGGGCGCGTCGTCCGATCGCGATGCCGGCGGCATCGTGACGGGACAGTGTGCGGCGTGGGGTGACCAGCGGTTTCTGCCAGTGCTGGCCTCCCCACTGGGAGGTGTAGGCGGGATCGACCGCGATGACCGACAGCCCCTGCTCGGCTGCCATCGACACGAGGCGGGCTTTGAGTCTGCCGGTCGGGATGCCGGAGATCAGTTGCCGGAACCGTTTTCCGCGGCCGTGCTTCTCACGGGTCTTCTCGGTGGTGAAGTCGAGGTCTTCGATCGCGATGGCCTTGACGCCGACGCTCTTCGTCCAGTGCAGCAGCCGGGTGAGCGCGTGGCGGATCTGGGCGTCGCGGCGGTCGGCCGATCCGCTGAGGTCGTAGGGGAAGCGGTGCGGCCGGCCGATCGGATTGCCGTGCGGGTCGAGCCGGTAGGCGGCGAAATGGTCCGCATTGGTATCGACGCCGATCACGCCGTTCGCCCGGGCGGTGGCGAGTGGAATCGTCCTGACCGGCGGGCGTTGCCAGGAGGCGGTCAGGTACCAGCGCCCGCGTTCCGCATGCAGGTGGATGCGGTAGGCGACGGCCCGGTTCAGCGTGATGCGGTCGGCCCATTCCTCGCCCCGGTGCGCGAAAGCGATACGGGAGGCCAGGATGTACCGTCCGTGCCCGGTGTTCGCAAGGTGTGCGAGCGGGGCGGGCAGTTTGATCGACACCTCGCCGCCGGGGGTGACGCGAATGGTCTCGTTCCCGAACCGCTTCCCGGACTCGCCGTCGGCGGCGATGAACCAGCGTTCGGCTTCCCAGCGGGCGCGCCACTGCCCCTCGGTGAGCTGTGCCGCTTCGAGGTTGTGGCGGGTGCTCAGGAGCCGTTTTCCGCCCCGCACCACACGCACGCGATAGGACTTGGAGTCCTCCACCGCTTGCGCGTGCCGGGACTCCAGGGTGGCCAGACGGCGGGACTTGTGAAACCACTCGCTCTTGGAACGGTAGCCGCCCGCAGCCCGCTTGCTGCTCTTCTCCCCGATCGGGAGGGACAGGCGGTGGCGCAGCGTGCGGATGCCGGCGTCCAGGTTCTGGATGTGCGCGGCCTGACAGCGGCGGGCGAGCGCCCACTGATCGTGGCTGGCCTTCGTGATCGCCCCGGCGATCCGCGACGACGACTCCTTCGTCAGCTCCCGCTTGCGTCCCGCCCAGGTGTCGGAGCTGTGCTCAGGACCGTCCGCACAACGCCGCTTGAGGTCACGGGACGCGAGCCTGCCCTGATGCTCACCCACCAGGCACAGAACCCTCTCGTCCTCGACGCTCAGGCCCTTGAGACGGTCGCGCACCGCCACACCGGACGGACCGAGCACCACGAACGACGGGACGATGGTGCGTAACTTCCTGGACGGATCAGCCATCCTCGGCCGCCGCGTCCATAGCCTTCCGCGCCCGCCTCTTCGCGGATCGGCGTCCATATAAGCGGGCACAGAACCAGGTCGGGAGCTCCAGTGCGTCCCGGACCAGGTCGTCTCGGGCCTCCCCGTTATCCAGCACCACCATGAGGCGGCCCGCTGCGAACGTGGCCGCCCACGCCGAAAACCGCGCCGTCCGACGTACCAGGTCCGACTTCTGGCCGTGAGAGGACACACAGGCATACAGGCCGACATCTCCAACGATTCCCAGCACCGCGCGAGCGTCCACGTTCACCACAATCGTGCGCGGCCCGACACGCTCAACCGGAGCCGGCAAGTCACCCTCATGGAACCAGCGATGCGCGGTCTGCGGATGCATACCCCGCGCCTTCACCCACTCCCTGAGATTCATACACACGACCGTAATGACACTCACCAAATAGCACTATCACTCCCAAGAGTGAGCTAACGAAGCAACAGCTCCCAACCCCCTCTTCCGGTGGCCCCGGCCCCCGTCCCCCCGGACGTGGCCCGGGGCCACCGGCATGCCCGGCCCCCGCGCCGTTGCCGGAGACCAGCCCCCGGCCCCCGCGCCTCAATCGCCGGCGGGGCTGGATTTCGGCCGGGCGGAACCGGACTGCGGAGTGAGCCCGCCGACGAGGGGTAGCGGCCTGCGGGGGAAACCGCGGAAGCCCCGCCCGTCTGCCACTGGGGCGGACAAGCGGGGCATTACAGGGCCTCAGCGGTTCAGATCCCGGGACTCGGCGAGAAGGCGGAGCCCAGGGGCCAGCGGGCGGATGGTGCCGGAGCAGCCGGCATGCGCCGGAAGGGTCCATGCGCGCCAGCAGGACAGGCACCACCATGCCCGTGAGTGCTCCGGGTCGGGTTGGGCGTTCCCGCCGCAGTGCGGACACTCCTGCATGACGCCTCCTACGCGGACAGGTCGAACTCGCCCAGCTTGGCACCACTGAGGAAGTCGGCCCATTCCGCGGGGGTGAACTCGACCGCCCGTCCGCTCACGGAGCTGCGCACGACCACCCTGCCGGGGACGTTCGTGGCCACCTCGACACAGCGCGGGTTGTTGTTCTCGTAGGTGCACGCACTCGACGTGCGGAACTCGTACTCGGGACTCGCGGCCATCGTGCCTTCCCTCTCCTCATCACTGCGGGGAAGCGGTCCCCGCGCCGTTCCACGGCCCGCCAGGCGGTACTGCCCCTCGGCGAGCGCCGTCTCTTCTTTCATGTCGCACTCGGGTCGTGAGGGTGGTTGCGCAGCTCCGCGTTCTGCGCTGCCACAGCGCTCATGTTCCCGACCAACCAGGCGAGCTTTCGGGTCTCGGCCAGCGCTGCGCAGACCCCGCACCCGCTCACGGGCACCGGTTCGAGCGGGCTGACCCGTACCGCTTCCTGCTGTGCTGACGTCGACATGTCGCAACCCTCCGTGTTGTCCGTCGGACGACAACCACGCTAGGGAGACGACAACCTCAACTGACAGGCGATTGCATAAGGTTGCACGCCAATTACCCGAGGGCGCTCACGGCAGAGGTGATGAGGGCGCGGGCTTGTGCGCCGTACACAGCCAGCTCTGCCAGTTCAGTGAACGCCTCGGCGTACATGGCTACCTCACTGGGCTGCGTCAGAGTGAGGTAGCCGGAGATCAATTCGACGTTGACCTGTGCCGCGTCGTAGATCCAGAAACCTTCCGCCGGCCAGCGCTCGCGATCCGGCCGCATGGGCACAACTCCCAAGCTCACATTGGGAAGAGAGGCAATCGAAATGAGGTGACCAAGCTGCCCGGTCATAACCTCAGAGCCTCCGATGCCGGACCGCAATACGGACTCTTCCACCAGGAAGGCGAACCGCCGGTCACCCTCGTACAGTACCCGCTGTCGCTCCATACGGGCGGCCACCGCATCGGCCACGTCGTCCACCAGCCCGCGCCGTCGCTGGATCGCTTGCAGCGCAGAGGTCGTGTAGGGCCGTGTCTGAACCATGCCAGGTACGAGCCACGAGGAGTAAGAGCGGAATCGGCGCGTTCGCTGGTACAGCGGCAGGCGAGCCTCCTGCGCCTGCTTGAGCCCGGCCCGCTCCATGCGCCGCCACCCGACCCACATCCCTTCCGCGGTGCGCAGCGAGGCAATCAGGTCGTCGATCTGATCGTCCGCGCCACACGCGCGGCACCATGCCCGGATGTCATCAGCGGACGGGGGCGTACGGGCATTCATGATCCGAGAGGACTTCGACGGATGCCACTCGCAGCGCTCAGCGATATCGCGGCCGGACAGACCGGCATCCCGGCACAGCTCAGCGAGACGATCCGCGAGAGCCTGCCGGGCCTGCTGGGCACTGGAGGATGCAGAAAGAGCCATGTGCGTATGCGTCAGACCGGCCGGTACTCCGAGTGCGGGATGGCCTGCTTCCACGCCGCCTCGTACGCCGTCGTGTACTGCGTGGCCAACGCCGGGTCGTGGTGGACCTCCATGCGCGGACCGGTCCACTGACCTTCGCCACTGAAGTGGTGAAGGATTACGGTCTCCTCATCCATGACCCATCCGTCCAGCGCAGGGAGCAACAGCCCCCGCGCCCGAGCACGAGGCAGCCAGCGCACATCCTCGCCGGCTGCTACGTTCGTGAACGTGCCGTCGTACTCGTACCGCACGTAGTCACTCAGCGGCTCGGAGACGACGCGCAGGCGACGCATGACCACACCGCGACCGGTCGTCTCGGCCACGACATCCAGCCAGGACCGCCACCACGACTCGCGGTCGGCAGGGTCCCATCGGTGTCCCCCCTGCCAGCGGATGAACTCGGGGTCATCCCGCATGTAGCTGTCTCGCATCTCAAGGTGCAGAGCTGACCGCTGCGCCTTGGCGAGAGCTTCACGTACCGCTGTTGCCACCGTTGTCCTCACTGTCCGGGCGGGGGATGAACTGGAGCATGTTCGCAGGCAGCCGGATCACGGTTTCGTGGTCCGGTACATCTGTGGAGTGGCCAGGCACCGAGCCGACTTCCTGCGCCTGCCGAATGGTCTGCTCGTCGGCTTTCCACGACTGGATGATCAGGTCGCCGGTCGTGTCGTCCAGCCAGATCGTGGGCGATCCGTCGTCCGGGGTGTTCGGCCAAATCCCCAGGAACTTTAGGGTCATTGAGCACTCGTCTGCTGAATCGATTGCATCGACGTGCACGAGCCTCATCCCTCCGGCTGGTCAGCGCAAGAGGGCCTCCAGACGCCATGACTCAAGAGAGGTCAGATGCACGAAACAGGGGCCGGCTCCGCGCAGCGGGGGCCGTTCGACCGTTCGGCGTGGCCGTTCGACCGGTCGGCGCCACGGGCCGGGGGATACGCCAGGCGGCGGATAACTCCGCGGTGCGGTTCGGTCACGCTCGGGACAACCGACCGGAAGGGGTGATCCCGGTGACCAGCACCCTCGTGCGCCGCACCACCGACGAGCAGGCCCTCGCACGGCTCCACCGCGAACACGGCAAGGCCCTGCTCGGATTCCTCCTCGGCCTCACCTACGGCGACCGGCACCGCGCCGAGGACCTGGTGCAGGAGACCCTCTTCCGGGCCTGGAAGAACCCCGAGGCCCTGGAGAGCGGGGACCACGCCTCCCTGCGGCCCTGGCTGTACACCGTCGCCCGGCGCCTGGCCATCGACGCCCGCCGGGCCCGCCTGGCGCGGCCCGCCGAGGTGGGGGCCGACGCCCTGGAGCAGTCCCCGGCCGCCGAGGACCGCACCGAGCAGGCCGTCGCCGCCCTCGACCTGCACGAGGCGCTGCGCCTGCTCAGCCCCGAGCACCGGGACGTGCTGGTCCAGCTCTACTTCCGGGGGGCGTCCGTCCGGGAGGCCGCCGACGCCCTCGGGGTGCCCCCCGGAACCGTCAAGTCCAGGGCCTACTACGCGATACGGGCCCTGCGCGCGCTGCTCCCCGGCTACGGCCGCCGCTCCGCCGCCTGAGCGGCCACCGCCGCCCGGGAGCGCACCTGGAGCTTGGCCAGGATGTGCGACACGTGCGTCTGCACCGTCCGCGGCGACAGGAACAGCGCGTTCGCGATCTCCGGGTTCGACCGCCCCTGCGCCACCAGCAGCGCCACCTTCAGCTCGGCCGGGGTCAGCGCCTCCCAGCCGCTGCCCGCGCGCCGCCGCGCCGAGCGGCTGCCCCGGCGCACGCCGAGGCTCCGCAGCCGGGCGTCGGCCCGCGCCACGTCCCACCGGGCGCCCAGGTCCTCGTACGCGGCCACCGCGAGGGTCAGCGCCTCCCGCGCGCCGGCGAGGTCCCCGTGCCAGGCCCGCGCCACCGCGAGGTCCTCCAGGGTGTGGCCCCGCACCAGCGGCCATCCGCCCCGCCCGGCCCGCGCCACCGCCCGCTCCAGCAGCTCCGGGTCCTGCGCGAACAGCCCCCGGCAGCGCAGCAGGGCCAGCTCCGGCCCCGGGTACTCGGGCAGCTGCGCCGCCGCCCGCTCGCACGCCGCCACCGCCGCCCGGGCCGTCGCCGTGTCCCCGCACTCCAGGGCGAGGCGGACCAGCTCCGACAGCACCCACGGCCGGTCGTACACGGTGTCCTCCGCGTCCCCCCGCTCCAGCGCCGGCAGCAACGCCTCCAGCGCGTCCGCGGGGCGCCCGTCCCGCTCGGCGAGCAGCGCCCGGGCCAGCAGCACGTGGGCGGCGTACCGGCGGGCCGCCGCCGAGGCGAACGCGTCCCCGGGCAGCGCCGCCAGCTCCGCGCCGGCCCGCTCCCGCTCGTCGCGGTGGCCCAGCACCAGCGCCCGCAGGCCCCGTACGACCACCGGCAGCCAGCCGTCCGACACCGGCAGGCCGTCCGCCCGGGCCACCCCCTCCAGGGCCGCGTCCCACTCCCCGAGCCGGTAGTGGAACTCCGCCAGCAGCGCCTCGGTCACCACCAGCCGCCCCGTCGACCGCGTCCGCACCGCCAGCTGCCGGGCCTCGCGCAGCGCCTCCCGGGCCGCCTCCGGCTCGTCGAACCGGACGTGGCCCTCCGCCTGGTTGGCGAGCAGCAGCAGCCGCATGTCGTTGGCCTCCGCGCTGCGCCGGGCGTACGCGATCCCCTCCGCGACGTGCCGCAGCGACTCCCGCCCCCGGTTGAGGTGGAACAGGGTGAACGCCATCGCGTGCTGCGCCTCCGCCCCGCACAGCGGATCGCCCAGCCGGGCCGCCTCCGCCACCACCGCCGCGGCCAGCGCGTACGCCTCCCGGGGCCGTCGCAGGTCGGCCAGGGCCAGGACCCGGCAGGCCTCCAGGCGCAGCCGGTACGCGGGGGAGGGGAAAGGTTCCGCCAGGGCCCGTTCCGTGACGGCCAGGCAGCGTTCCATGTCGCCCTGGATCATCAGCGCCGACACCAGCTTGAAGGCCAGCGCCGCCCGCCGGCCCGGATCGGCGGCCCGCTCGCGCAGGGCGTCCAGCAGCTCCACCGCCTCCGGGCGCCGCAGCAGCAGCGCCGCGTCCGCGAGGTTCTCCTCCAGGGCGTCCAGCGCCGCCGGGTCCTCGCGCGGGCCGCGCGCCAGGGCCCGCTCCAGCAGCTCCGCCGCCGCGTCCGGGGCCACCTGGAGCAGGCTGCCCGCCGAGTCCGCCAGCCAGCGCACCGCCCACGCGTCCGGCACCCCGCCCGCCAGCAGCTGCTCGGCGGTCCGCGCCGGGTCCAGGCCCGCCGCCGCGAAGGCCCGGGCGGCGTCCTGGTGCAGGGCGGCCCGCACGGCGGCGGGCGTGTCCAGGTACAGGGCCTGGCGGAGCGCCGGATGGCGGAAGCGCAGCCCCTCGCCGGTGTCCTCCAGCAGCCCCGCCAGCACCGGCTCCTCCAGCTCCCCGAGCAGCTCCCGCACCGGCCTTCCCTGTACGAGGGCCAGCTCGCGCGGCGTGAAACGCGGGCCGAGCAGCGCCGCGTGCCGCAGGCAGGCGAAGGCGGCCCGGGACAGGTAGTCCAGCCCCCGGCTCACGGAGGCGGGCGGCGGGGGCAAGTCCCCCCGGCCGGGTCCGAGTTCGGCCACCCCGGCGGCCACCCGGATCACCCCCGACCACTGCCCGGCCAGGTCCCGCAGCAGCCGCGGGTTGCCCCCGGCCCGCTCGGCCGCCTCCCGCAGCCGGGGCCCCGGCGGCGCCCCCAGCAGCTCCCGCAGCAGCCCGGCCGTCTCCGCCGCCGACAGCGGCCCGAGCCGTACGACGTCCGCCCCGAGTTCCGCGCACAGCAGCTCCACCTCGGGCCGCTTCGGCAGCGGCTGCCGGGTCGCCGCGAGCAGCAGCCGCAGCCGGCCCGCCGCCACCGCCCGGCCGAGCCGCCGCCACACCAGGAGGCTGGCCGGGTCCGCCCAGTGCAGGTCGTCCAGCACCAGCAGCAGCGGGCCCCGCTCGCACCACCGCTCGACCTGGGCCACCAGCAGGTCCATCGCCGCGAGCAGCGCCCCGCCGGGCCGCTCGCTCGCCCCGGCCTCCCGCAGCAACCGCACCACGGCCTCCCGCCCGCCCCGCGCACCGGTGACCCCGCCGTCCCCGGGCCGCAAGGGCTTCCCGGCGTCCCCGGGCTCGGCGGTGTCCCCGGGTTCCTGCGGGTACAGGCAGTCCAGCACCGCCCGCAGCGGCAGGTTCACGCCGAGGGCCTCGGCCGCGCCGTAGCGGACGGTCATGCCGCGGGCGGCCGCCTCCGCCAGGGCCTCGCGTACCAGCAGGGTCCGGCCCGAGCCCGGCTCGCCCTCCACGATCAGCCGGCCGCCGCCCTCCACGGCCGACCCGCGCACCCACTCCCGTACCGTCTCACGCTGAACTTCCCGCCCGACCCGCACGTCGGCCGCCCCTCCGGTCAAGCCGCGCCACCCGCAGGATGCCACGGCCCGGCCCGCCCGGCTGCTGTTCTGCCGCTTCCGGGCGGCGAAGTGTGCACGCCCGCCCGGTATTTGGGAATCCTTACGGTGATCTTCATGCCGGCGCCGACGCCCGTTTCGATGACGAGCCCGTACTCGTCCCCGTAGACCTGCCGCATCCGCTCGTCGACGTTCGGCAGCCCGATCCCCGAGGAGGCCCCCGGCCGCTCCCCGGCCAGGATCCGCCGCAGCAGCGCCGGATCCATCCCGACGCCGTTGTCCTCGATGGTCAGCACCGCCTCCGAGCCCGCGTCCCGGGCGGCGATGGTGATCCGGCACTCCTCGGTGGAGTCCTCCACCCCGTGCTTCACGGCGTTCTCCACCAGCGGCTGGAGGCACAGGAACGGCAGCGCCACCGGCAGCACCTCCGGCGCCACCTGCAACGTCACCTTCAGCCGGTCCCCGAACCGGGCCCCGGCCAGCGCCAGATACTGCTCGATGGAGCGCAACTCCTCGGCCAGCGTGGTGAATTCGCCGTGCCGCCGGAAGGAGTAGCGGGTGAAGTCCGCGAACTCCAGCAGCAGCTCCCGCGCCCGCTCCGGATCGGTCCGCACGAACGAGGCGATGGCGGCGAGGGAGTTGAAGATGAAGTGCGGGGAGATCTGCGCCCGCAGCGCCTTGATCTCCGCCTCCATCAGCCGGGTCCGCGCCCGGTCCAGCTCCGACAGCTCCAGCTGTACGGAGACCCAGCGCGCCACCTCCGTCGCGGCCCGCACCAGCACCGCCGACTCCCGCGACCCGTAGGCGACCAGCGCCCCCAGCAGCCCGTCCTCACCCGTCAGCGGGGCGAACACCGCCCACTTCAAGGGGCAGCCGGGCCGCTGGCACTCCGTGCGCACGCTCTGGCTGCGCCCCGACTCCAGCATCACCGCCACCCGGGCCATCGCCCGCCGCTGGTGGTGGTCGGCGCCCGGCCCGTCCCAGGCCAGCACCGACTCCCGGTCCGTCAGGCACAGCGCCTCCGTACCCAGCAGCGAGCGCAGCCGCCGGGCGGCCTTGCGGGCGGCGTCCTCGGTGAGCCCCGCCCGCAGCGGGGGAGCGGCCAGCGAAGCCGTGTGCAGGGTGTGGAAGGTGGCCCGCTCCACCGGGGTGCCCAGGCCCAGCCCGGCGGAACGCTCCCCGCGCCCGGCGTGCCGGCGGCCCGCCGCCCAGCCCAGGCCCAGCAGCAGGGCCGCGCCCGTCACCGCCAGCATCGCCAGCGCGACCCCGGTCACCGCGCGCCCCCCGCCGCCCGCTCCCCGGTGACGTCCTCGGGCAGGTGCAGCCGGGCCAGCGCCGCCGCCGTCCCCGCCGGGATCCGGGACCGGGTCGCCAGCGACACCGTCACCATCGTCAGGAACCCCAGCGGCACCGACCACACCGCCGGCCAGGCCAGCAGCGCGTGCGCCCAGCCCGCCGGAGCCAGCCCGCTGCGGGTGGTCACCACCGCGCCCAGCGCCGCCCCGCCGCCGGTCAGCAGCCCGGCCACCGCGCCCGGCGGGGTCAGCCCGCGCCACCAGATGCCCAGCACCAGCAGCGGGCAGAAGGAGGACGCCGAGACCGCGAAGGCCAGCCCGACCGCGTCGGCGACCGGCACCTCGGTGGCCACGACCCCGCCCGCCAGCGGCACCGCCATGGCCACCACCACCGCGAGCCGGAACGTCCCCACCCCGCGCCGGGGCAGCACGTCCTGGTGCAGCACCCCGGCCACCGCCATGGTCAGCCCCGAGGCCGTCGACAGGAACGCCGCGAAGGCGCCCCCGGCCAGCAGCGCCCCGAGCAGGTCCCCGAGGAGGCCGCCCACCATCCGCTTCGGCAGCACCAGCACCACCGCGTCCGCGTCCCCGGTGAGCGCCAGTTCGGGCGCGTAGATCCGGCCCAGGGCCCCGTACACCTGCGGCAGCAGGTAGAACACCCCGAGCAGGCCCAGGACGACCAGGGTGGTGCGGCGGGCGGCCGGGCCGTTGGGGCTCGTGTAGAAGCGCACCGCGACGTGCGGCAGGCCCATCGTGCCGAGGAAGGTGGCCAGGATCAGCCCGTACGTGGCGTACAGCCGGTGCTCGCCCCCGGACAGCGGCCGCGACCAGCCGGGCGCGTCCGGGCCGGGGCGCGCGTGGGTGTCCGGGACGACGCTGCCGGGGGTGAACTCCAGCCGGGTGCGGGCCGCGACGTGGTGCCGGCCGGGCTCCAGGGCCAGCGGGACGCCGGCGTACGGGGCGCCGTCGACGCGGCCCGTCACCGTCACCGTCAGCGGCGCGTCCACGGTGAGCCGTACGTCCTCGCCGAGGGTGACGGCGGTGTGCTCGCGGAAGACGGCCGGGGCGTCGAAGGAGGCCCGGGGCGCGCCGTCCCCGGTCCAGGCGGCGATCAGGAAGAAGGCGGGCACGAGCAGGGCGGTGAGCTTGAGCCAGTACTGGAAGGCCTGCACGAAGGTGATGCTGCGCATGCCGCCCGCAGCCACGGCCGCCGTGACCACGAAGGCCACGACCACCCCGCCCACCCAGTGCGGGGCCCCCGTCAGCACCTCCAGCGTCAGCCCGGCCCCCTGCAGCTGCGGGAGCAGGTACAGCCAGCCGACGCCCAGCACGAACAGCACCGCGATCCGCCGCACCCCCCGCGACTGGAGCCTGGCCTCCGCGAAGTCGGGCAGCGTGTACGCGCCCGAGCGCCGCAGCGGGGCCGCGACCAGCACCAGCAGCACCAGATATCCGGCGGTGTATCCGACCGGGTACCAGAGCATCTCCGGCCCCTGCAGCAGCACCAGTCCCGCGACCCCCAGGAAGGAGGCGGCGGAGAGGTACTCCCCGCTGATGGCGGCCGCGTTGAGGCGCGGGCCCACGGTCCGCGAGGCGACGTAGAAGTCGGAGGTGGTCCGCGATATCCGCAGGCCGAGCGCCCCGACGAGGACGGTGACCAGGACGACGACGGTGACCGCGGTCAGCGCGTACGTCTGGTTCACCGGGGGTCCTTCGCCAGGGGGTGGGGTCTCCGGAGTGTACGCAGGCCCCCCACCCCGGCAACAGGCGCGAACCGGGCACCCGCAGGGGTGCTCAGCGGGCGGTCAGCGCTCCGTCAGACGGCCGGGTCGCGGTGTTCCGCGCAGTCGCGCAGGGCGATCTCCAGCTCCACGTACGACTCCTCCGCGCGCCGGAAGGCCAGCGTCAGGGCCGCCTCCGCGCGGGGCGGCAACTGCTCGCGGGTGCCCTCCCGGGCCTCGTACAGGACCTCCGCCCAGCGGGCGGCCGCGCTGCGCAGCCGGGCGAGCAGGGCCTCGGCCTCGGCGGGCCCGGCGGCCCGGGTCCGGGGCAGTCCGGTCAGCGCGTCCAGCAGCGCCTGGATCTCGGACATCTCGCTCCTCCCGGGCCGGAAGATCCACGATACGCGCGGCCCGGGCCCGGGGCGGGCGGATCCGCCGCCGCTGCGGCCGACGGGCCCGAAGGATCGCCGTACGCCCGCTGTGGCGCGACGAACGGCGCGTCGGTACGCCGGGCGGTCGGCCGCGGCGGCGGACCGGCGGTCCCGGGGCGCCGGACGGTTCAGCCGGTGGCCTGACGCATCAACAGGTCCCGCAGTTCGCGCGCGTGGCGGCGGCTGACCTGGAGTTCCGCCGAGCCCACCCGCACGCTCGTGGCGCCCGCGTCCATCCGCAGTTCGTCGATCCGGCCCAGCGCGACCAGGTGGCGCCGGTGGATGCGGACGAACCCGCGGGCCGCCCATCGTTCCTCCAGCGTGGACAGCGGGATCCGCACCAGGTGGCTGCCCTCGTCGGTGTGCAGCCGGGCGTAGTCGCCCTGGGCCTCCACGTACGCGATGTCCGCGATGGCCACGAACCGGGTGACGCCGCCCAGTTCGACCGCGATCTGCTCCGGTACGCGCTCGCCGGAACGGGCGGCGGCACCGGCCGCGGCACCGGCACCGGTGGTGACGCCCAGGTCGGCGCCCGCCTCGGGTACGGGCCCGCGCCGCGCCGGTACGGTGGGCCCGGCGGCCGCCATCGCGGGCTCCGCCGCCTCCGCCCCGTCGGACCGTCCCAGCAGCGCGCGCGCCCGGCGGACCGCCTCCGCCAGCCGCTCCGGGCGTACGGGCTTGAGGACGTAGTCCACCGCCTTGAGGTCGAACGCCTGGACGGCGAAGCCCTCGTGGGCGGTGACGAACACGATGAGCGGGGGCCGGGCGAACCCGGCCAGCAGCCGGGCGATGTCCAGGCCGGTCAGCCCGGCCATCTGGATGTCCAGGAACACCACGTCGATGCCGTCGGGCCCGTCGGGGCCGCTCTCCAGGGCCCGGGTGATCCGGCGCAGCGCCTCGGTCGCGTCCGAGGCGCCCTCCGCGCTGCGCACCCGGGGGTCGGAGCGCAGCAGGTAGAGGAGTTCCTCCAGGAGCGGCTTCTCGTCGTCGACGGCCAGTACGCGCAGCATGGGGGCCACTGTAGGCAACGGCGCCGTCCCGGGAAACGGTGCGCGGCCCCCGCCCGGGGGGAGGGGGGCGGGGGCCGCGCGGACCGGTGGGCCGGGGGAGGGCCTACTGGACGGTGATGAGCTTGCCGTCGGGGGCGACGGCGTACCAGGTGCCGCCCACGCCCTGGCCGTTGATGTCACCGGCCTTCTTGTCGCCGGTGAAGGTGTAGACGGGCCAGCAGTTCACCGTCTGCTGCTTCTTGCCGTCCGGGCGGTCGAGGACCAGGTAGTTCTTCTCGATGATGCCCTTGGCGTTGGCCTTGTCCACCGGCGGTACGACCGGCCACTTCGCCACGCAGTCGCCCTCGCACTTGGAGACCATCGGCCAGGCGGTGTCGGGCTTGAACCGGTAGACGGTCATCCCGTTGCCGTCGACGATGTGGTCGCCGAGCTTGGCGTCCTTGGCGACGGTCAGGGCGCCCGCGGTCTGCCCGGCGCCGGCCGGGGCCGGGGCCGCCTTCGCGGCCTTCTTGCCGTCGGGGGCGAGGGCGAACCAAGTGCCGCCGACGCCCTGCCCGTTCAGGTCTCCCGCCTTGGTGTCCTTGGCGAAGCGGTACGCGGGCCAGCCGGCCACCGTCAGCTGCTTGCTGCCGTCCTTGCGGACCACCTCGCCGAGCAGGGCCGGGTCCATGCCCGCCGCCGCGGTCGCGTCGCCCGCCGGGACCACCGGCCAGGTCTTCGCGCAGTCGCCGTCGCAGTTCGAGGTGGGCGGCTTGGCGGTGTCCTTGTCGAAGCGGTAGAGGGTGAAGCCGGCGCCGTCGGTGAGGACCGAGCCGAGCTGGTCGGTGGCGGCGATCGTCAGCTGCCCGGCGGACTTGGCGCCGGTGGCCGCGGCGTCCTGGGCGGGCTTGTCGCTGCCGTAGGGGTCGGCGGCGGGAGCCTGGGCGTCGGAGACGGCCCCGGCGGGCTTGGTCGCGTCCGCCTTGTCGTCCCCGCCGCAGGCCGTCGCCGCGAGAGCGACGACGACCGCGACCGCAGCCAGGGAAGTTCCGCGCTTGATACCCATGTTGATCTCTCCCACGTGTGGTGTGTGCCGCTTCCGTCGCCGGAAGCTCGGCAACTTGTGCAGAACACGGGGCCGTGGGCGCGGTCTGTTCAGCGGGACCGGTATGAGCTGTTTCACTCACCCCGCGTCGAACCCGGCCCGCCGTGCGGCCGTGACCACAGCGAGGCCGAGGACCTGGTGTCCCGTGTCGTCGGGGTGCAGTCCGTCCGCGAGGTGCTCGGGTCCCAGCAGGTCCCGGCCCGGCAGCAGGGCGAGGCGGCCGTCCCCGGCGGAGATCCGGTCGCGGGTGGCCCGCTCCATGGCGTCGCGCAGGGTTCCCAGGGTGGCGCCGAGGCGGTTGGGGGTGCGCTCCGCGTCCGGGCGCAGCACGGGGGAGAGGAGCAGCAGGGGGGTGCGGGGGTGGCCCTGGCGGACGATGTCGAGGAATGTGCGGGTGGTCTCGTAGAGCAGCGGGGCGGTGAAGGGCACGCGGGACCAGCAGTTGGTGCCGAAGGCGAGGGTCAGGACGTCGGCGGGCAGGGTGGCGAGCTGTTCGGCGGTGGCGAGCTCCCCGCGGGCGGCTCCCGCGTAGCCGAGGTTCACGGTGTCCCAGCCCAGCGCCCGCCCGGCGACGGCGGGCCAGCCGTGCGCGGGCCGGGTGGACCACCAGCCCTCGGTGATGGAGTCGCCGTGCACCACCCAGCGCGGGGCCCGGGGGGCGGGGGCCAGGGAGCCGCCTATCCCGCGCAGGCCCAGGATCAGCGGGGACTGCGCCTCGGGCGGGTGCAGGGTGAAGGGTCCGCCGCGCGGGGGCAGCCCGAGGTGTACGACGGACTCCGCGGCGGGCTCGGTGAACACCTCGGTGAGCAGTCCGTGCCGGTTCCACAGGGCGAAGCCGTGCGAGAGGTCGCGCAGCGCGTCGGTGGGGCCGGGGACGGTGGCCCGGTAGCGGATCTCCACGGCGTGCGCCGCCTCGGTGGTGAACTCCAGCCGGACGCCTATGGGGAGGGTGGCGCGCTCGCCGGTGTCCCAGGGCAGCCGCATGGTGTCGGCCGGGTCGGCGCGCACGGGCCGGCCCCCGTCCAGCCAGGCGACCCCGCGCAGGAACGGTTCGGGATCCTGCCACCGCTCGCCGGATTCCGTCGGGATCACTCGTCGCACGCGTCGCCTCCGCTCGTCGGGTACGGGAACGCAGGGGCACGCTGCGCCAGATCTGACGTGCTGTCAAGAAAGGGGGTCGGAGGAGGGCTGCGCAGTGATCGATCATCCGTGCGCAACAAACGGCCATCCCGGACAGATCCGCGCAACGATCGTCCGCCAATGTGCAAGGATGGTGCATTACGGGCGGTATCACTCAGCTCGTAGGCTCACTCGCTGTACGTGGAGTGGCGCGGACCGCCTGCTCGGCGGTCCCCCCATGCCCAGACAGGGTTCACCCCTGCCTGTGAACTGCTCCGGACCGCTGCGGTCGACGCCTGACAGTCCCCATCCGCAGTGTCAAAGGAGTCCCTTCGTGCTCGATCACGGCCAGGCGCCACCGCTCACGTCCGAGCCCCGCAAGCCCGCCCACCCCCTGCTGCGCCGCAAGCCGGTCGAGCAGCTGGTCGCCGAGGGCGGCCAGGGCGAGGGCGGCTCGCTGCGCCGCTCGCTCACCATGTGGCAGCTGACGATGATCAGCATCGGCGCCACCCTGGGCACCGGCATCTTCGTCGTCCTCGGCGAGGCCGCCCCCAAGGCGGGCCCGGCCGTCACGATCTCCTTCATCATCGCGGGCCTGACCGCCCTGTTCTCGGCCCTGTCCTACGCCGAGCTGGCCGGCTCCGTGCCGGTCTCCGGCTCCTCGTACTCGTACTCGTACGCGACCATGGGCGAGTTCATCGCCTGGATCTGCGGCTGGTGCCTGGTCCTGGAGTACGCCGTCTCGGTCTCGGCCGTGGCCGTCGGCTGGGGCCAGTACCTCAACGAGCTGCTCGACGGGACCATAGGCGTCACGCTCCCCGAGAAGCTCTCCGCCGCCCCGCTGGGCGAGGGCGGCTGGATCAACCTGCCGTCGCTGGTCGTGGTCCTGCTCGCCATGGTCTTCCTGATGCGCGGCGCCAAGGAGAGCGCCCGGATCAACACGATCATGGTCGTGGTGAAGATCGTCACCCTCGCGCTCTTCATCGGCATCGGCGTCATGGGCATCAAGTCCGGCAACTACGCCCCGCTCGCCCCGCTCGGCATCACCGGCATCAGCGCCGCCGCCTCCACCCTCTTCTTCTCCTACATCGGCTTCGACGCCGCCTCCACCGCCGGTGAGGAAGCCAAGAACCCGAAGAAGGACCTCCCCCGCGCGATCATGCTCTCGCTGGGCATCGTCACCGTCCTCTACGTCCTCGTCGCCTTCGTCGCCGTCGGCGCCATGCCCTGGCAGGACTTCGAGGGCACCGAGGCCGCGCTCGCCCAGATCATGACCGACGTCACCGGCCACAGCTTCTGGGGCGTCGTCCTCGCCGCCGGCGCCGTCGTCGCCATCGCCTCCGTCGTCTTCGCCGTCCTCTACGGACAGACCCGCATCCTCTTCGCGATGTCCCGCGACGGCCTCGTCCCCAAGGTCTTCGCCAAGGTCGACGAGAAGTCCGGCGCCCCCCGCGCCAACGTGGTGATCGTCTCCCTCTTCTGCGGCGCGCTCGCCGCCTTCATCCCCCTGGGCGAGCTGGCCAACGCCACCAGCATCGGCACGCTCTTCGCCTTCGCCCTCGTCAACATCGCCGTCGTGATCCTGCGCCGCACCAAGCCCGACATGCCGCGCACCTTCAAGGTGTCGTGGTTCCCGGTCCCGCCCATCCTCGGCTTCCTCGCCTGCGGCTACATGATGTACAGCCTGCCGGTCGCCACGTGGGTCGCTTTCGGTGGCTGGATGGCCGTCGGCCTCGTGGTCTACTTCCTGTACGGCATCCGCCGCTCCACATTGGCCACAGCAGAGAAGTGATCCACCCGCAGTGCGACTGAACGATCTCGACGAACGCATCGTGCACGCCCTCGCCGAGGACGCCCGCCGCTCCTACGCGGACATCGGCTCCGAGGTCGGACTCTCCGCCCCCGCCGTGAAGCGGCGCGTCGACCGGCTCCGCGCCGAAGGAGCCATCACCGGCTTCACGGTCCGCGTGGACCCCGCCGCGATGGGCTGGGAGACCGAGGGCTTCATCGAGATCTACTGTCGCCACAACACCTCGCCGGACGACATCCGGCGAGGACTGGAGCGCTACCCCGAGGTGGTGTCCGCGTCGACCGTCACCGGCGACGCGGACGCCCTCGTCCAGGTCTTCGCCTCCGACATGCGCCACTTCGAGCGAGTCCTGGAACGCATCGCGGGCGAGCCGTTCGTGGAACGCACCAAGTCGGTCCTGGTCCTCTCGCCCCTCCTGCGCCGCTTCACCTCCGGCGCCCCGGCCTGACCCCCGCGGGGGCACTCCAGCGGGCGACGGGCTGTCAGAGGGGCGTGTCAGGATCGGTCGCATGAAGATCCAGATCCGGCCGCCGGCCGATCCGCAGGCCTCGACCGTCTACCCGGACTGGGCCGCCGCACACGATCCCGCCCGGGCGGCGGACGCCCTCGCCGCCTTCGAGGTGGCCCGCACCACCATCCACACCGCCTACGACAAGCCCGGCCGCTACGTGGACGGCCTGGAGCGGCGCGCCCGGACCCTGGACCCCGCCCACCTGCCCTGGTTCTGGGACACCGTCGGACACCGCCTCATCTCCTGGCACCGGCGCTCCGCCGCCCGCGCCTACACCCTGGCCCGCAAGGCCGAGCGCGGCCACGGACTGCCCGTCGACCCCGACTGGCACCGGGCCAACCTGCTGCTCTTCGCCCGCGCCGGAGCCCTCCCCGCCGCCGAGATCAGCGGCCACCAGGCCTGGCTCGCCGCCACCCTGGACCCCCTCCCCGCGCACGAGGAGTACGTACGGGTCCTGGAGGCCTGGGCCGCCTCGCCCGGGGAACCGCCCGCCGACCTGGCCCGCCGCCTGCGGCTGTCCGCCCGCGCCGCCGGACTCGCCGCCGCCGAGGAGGCCCGGGTGCTCGGCGCCCTGCTCGCCGCCGCCCACGGCAAGGACGTCCCCGACCGGCTCCTCGACGCCGCCACCCCGCTGCTCACCGAACACCGCCCGGCCGACGACACCGCCGCCCAGCTCCTCGACCTGTTCCCCGAGAGCCGCGGCGACGCGAGCGCCTGGCTGCGGCTGCTCCTGAACTGCGGCGCCGCCGACGCCGCCGCGGCCGGGCGGATCGCCCCCGAAGGCGGCCCCGCCGGCTGGTTCGCCCGCTACACCCACCGCTTCGGGCACGGCCGCTCCGGCAGCGGCGTCATGCGCCAGCCCATGCCCGCCGAACTCTTCGAGCTGCTGGCCCGCTGGGCCCCCCGACTGCGCGCCGCGGCCACCGTCACCCCGCTGCGGCTGCACGAGGACCGCTACCGCTACCCCGGGCTCGACGCCGACCTGCTCGACGCCTGCCTCGCCGAGGGCATCGCCGTCGAGGACCCCGGACCCGCCGTGGAGCTCGTCTTCTGGGACGGCCGCTCCCGGCGCGACCTCAAGGCCCTGGCCGCCGACCCCGTCTTCGGCCCCCGCCTGGAAGGCACCGTCCACGGGGCCCTGCGCGGCGGCGGCACCGCCATCACCCGCCTCCCGCACAACGCGGGCATCGCCGCCGAGGTGCACGCCCGCGTCGAGAGCCTCCTCGCCGCCCTGCGCGGCGGCGGCCTCGCCGCGGCCGACGAAGCCGTCGACGAACTCCACGGCCTGCTCGACCGCCCCACCGCCCGCGCCCTGGACGGCATCGAGGAAGCCCTCGCCGCCCTCGACCTCACCGGCCCCCTCGGCCGCGCCCTGCGCGCCGGACTCCCCGAGGAATGGGCCTGGCCCGCCCTGGAAGAGGCCGTGGCGGCCCTCGGCGGCCCCGACCGGGTCGTCGGAGTGACCAGCACCTGGCCCGTCCTCACCGTGTACGGCCACGACCGCGCCTTCGCCGTCGACCACGCGGGCGTGGTCGCCTCCCGCACCTTCCAGGTGCCCGTCGCCGGGACCGGAGGGAGTGGCGCAGCCGGTGCGGCAGTCGGCACGGTGGCCGGCACGACGCGCGAGACGGCTGCCGGTGCGGCGCCCGACACGGCGCCCCCGGCGGCGCCCGCGCTCGCGGTGCACCACGTCGGCGGGCAGTTCCTCGTCGCCTGGAGCACCGCCCCCAAGAACACCTTCCCGGACCGCGCCTTCTGGACCGGCAACCCCGACGAGGTCTTCGAGCCCGACGAGAAGCTCGGCATGCGCCGCTACGGCGGCATGATCCAGGGCGGCCTCGGCTACCACTTCGCCACCCCGGACGGCGGCGGCCGCCACGACGGCCAGCGCGTCCTGCGCCCCGGCGACCAGACCGGCATCGGCTCCCACGACGTCCAGATGAGCGACGGCCACCGCTTCTGGAGCGCCGACACCTTCTGCCGCTGGGGCAGCTGGACCCGCGTCGACCCCGCCACCGGCGAGCCCGGCACCGACCGCACCCCGCCCGCCTTCCACACCGCCGCCGGACTCCCGCCCGGCTACGAGCTGTTCGGGGACGTACAGACCCTCGCCGCGCTGCCCCCGGACGCACCCGCCTCCCCGCTCGGCCAGGACGGCCGCCTCACCGGCTTCCGCGTCCTCAACCGCACCCCCTACCCCGGCCCCTCACCCCGCGAGTTCCTCCTCCAGGGCACCGACGGCCGCAGCGCCACCTACCGCAGCCGCCGCCTCGGGCGCCGGCCCTGGGCCGTCCTGCGGATGCCCCAGGGCGGCGAGGACGCGGTCCTCGCCGGCCAGGAGACCATCCGCTGCCACTCCGCCGAGGACAACTCCCTGCTCTGGCAGGCCCAGGGCTTCCCCGGCTCCGGAAACCGCCGCACCCCCGGCTTCGGCGACGGCGCGGGCCCCGTCCCGCCGCCCGCCTTCTGGCACTTCCTGACCCCCCGCGACGAGGCCTCCTCCAAGACCCTGCGCACCGTCGGCGACCCCGCCGTACGGGACCTGCTCGACGCCGCCCTGCGCGCCGAACCGGAGCCGGGCCTGCCCGGGGCGCTCGAACCCCGGATCGCCGCAGGGGTCGCCCGCGCCGCCCGCCTCGCCGCCGACGTCCTGCGCCGCCGCCACGCCCTGTCGCGCCGCGTCGCCGTCATGCGCGCCGAACCGGCGGTGTCGCTGCGCACCGAGGTGCCCGACACCGAGCTCACCCCGGCCCTGTACGGACTGCTCCCCGACCACCGCCGCTACCAGGGGCCGGTGCCGCAGCCGCAGCCCGCGGTGCTCACCGCCGTCGCCGCCGACGGACGCCACCTGCGCGGGGAGATCGACGAGGAGACCCGCGTCCTGGCCCTGCCCGCCGAGCCCGCCCCCTGGCAGCCCCTGGTGGGCCGGATCGGCGCCGTCGCCTGGCGGGCCTGCGCGGCCACCACCGCCGACGGGGAGCGGGCGGCCCTCGCGGCGCTGCTGGAGACCTGGAGCGCGCAGCCCTTCGCCGAGCCGGGCGGCGCCTGGCGCACCGGCCGGGCGGCACCGGCCGCCCTGGCCGCCGTCCGCGCCGCCGGACACGCCCTCGCCTCGGGCACCGCCGACGCCGGCCGGGTCTGGTTCCTCCAGCGGGCGGACGGCCCCGCGCCCGCCGGCGCCGAGGACTGCGCGACCGTCACCCTCCCCGAGGACGACGCCGCGCGCCTGCCCCGGCTGCTGGACCTGCTGGCCGACCGGGGCCCGCTGGCCGTACCGCCCGCCGCCCGGGACGCCTTCGCCCGGCTGACCGGCGTACGCGGCCCCGTCGCGGCCCTGGTCCTGGCCGGGTTCCCCGCCCGCGACCACTACGGCGAGCACCTGAGCCTGCTCGGCAAGGCCCCGTACAAGGCGACCAAGGGCATGGTGGCCCAGTACGACGAGCACTTCCGCCGGCTGGGCGCCGCCGGGCGGCGCGCCGTCCTCGCCGCCGGGCTCCCGCACGACCCCGCCGAGCTGTGGGAGCCCGCGGGCATGACCGCGGCGGCCGAGCGGATGGCCGCCGCCTGGAACGGGCTGCTCGGCGCCCAGGAGCACACCGACGAGGAACTCGCCGCCGCCCTGGAGGCCGAGTTCGGGCTGGACGAGAGCTGGGCCCGAAGCCTGCCCGCCGGACGCGCCCCCGCACCCCTCGGCGAGGACGGCTTCGTGCTCGTCGGCGACCGCAGCGGAGGCCTGCAACTGCGGCACGCCACACCGGACGGCACCGCCGGGCCGTGGGTGCCCTCCACCGCGCCCGCCCACCGCACGGCCGCCACCGTGATCGCCTGGGCACTGACCGAGCGCCCCGTCGGGGACCTCGCCGCCCGGGGAGCCCTGGCCCTCCACCGGCGGCTGCGGGAGCAGCTCGCGGGGCCCGGCGCGCTGATCCCCGTAGGGACCCTGCCCGAGCTGGGGCGGGCGGTGGCCGAGGACCCGGCCTTCACCCCGTACCGGGGGACGGTGCTGCCCTGCCCGCAGCCGCTGGGGGCGGACGTCGTACCGGCCACCGTCCACGACGACGGGGCATTCATCGTGGCGGCGCCCTCGGGCGACACCTTCGTCCGGGCGGCCGTTCTGACCGCCCCCGGCGGGCCGGAACGGGCCGCCGGGCTGTGCGCCGACCGGGGCCGGCCCTGGATCCTCAGGGATCTGCTGCGCACCGTCCGGCTCCTGGACGGGCTCGGCCGGATGGCGGCCCGGGCGGCCGGCACCCCCGTGCCCCCGGGCGGGTACGAGACCGCCCCCTCGCTCAGCGCGCCCGACCTGGTCGCGCAGGTCGCGGGCACCCTCGGGGTCGGTGCCGACGCCGCCGCGCTCCACCTGCAGCTGCTCGCCCTGGCCCGGCCCACCGACCGCAACGTACGCCGCTGGAACGGCTGGACGCCGGCCCGGCACAAGGCGGCCCAGGCCGAACTGGAGGCGGCCGGGGCCGTGGTGGGCGACAAGCGGGCCCGGGCGGGCCGCACCGCGTTCCTCCCCGGGGAGTGGACCGACCTGAAGGCCCCGCACCTGCCGCTGGAGACCGCCAAACTGGACGGCCACCTGGCGTGGGCCGCGGGCAAGAGCCTGTACTCCCCGCTGCTGAGGCTGCTGGCGCCGCTGCCCCCGCACGAACTGTTCGCCCGGGCCTGGGAGGCCGCCCGGCCGTAACCACGGGGGTCACACCGCCAGGCGACGGCGGGCGGCGCCGGAGAGCATCCGGCGCCGCTCCTCCTCCGTCAGCCCGCCCCACACCCCGAAGGGCTCGCGGGTGCGCAGCGCGTGCTCCAGGCAGGCCGCCCGCACCGGGCAGTGCGCGCAGACCCGCTTCGCGGCCTCGTCCCGGTCCTCGCGGTCCTCGCCCCGCTCCCCGGCGGGGTGGAAGAACCGCCCGGGGCCCAGGCCCCGGCAGGCGGCCCGTGTCTGCCACTGCCAGTGGTGGTGCGCGGCGCCGGGCAGGCGGGAGACGTCGGTCATGGCAGTTCCCTTCGGTAGGTTCCCTGGCTCCTCCCGCGTGTGACCGGGGAGGGCCCGCCGAAACCCGGGACCCGCCTGCCTCCTGCCGCTACGTCCGCCGCGCCCACTCTTCGGCGAGCAGCCGGTACGAGCGCACCCGGTCGGCGTGCGCGTGCGTGATCGTCGTGATCAGCAGCTCGTCCGCCCCGGTGGCCTCCCGCAGCCGCTCCAGATGGTCGGCGACGGTGGCCGGCGAGCCGACGAACTGAGTCTCCACCCGGTCGGCGACCAGCGCGTGATCGGCCGCCGTCCACCCGGCCACCAGCTCGCGCGCCTCCCCGGGCGAGGGGAACGGGATCGCGCCCTCGGCCGTACGGATGCTGCGCACCCAGGGCGCGTACCCGGCGGCCAGCTCCCGGGCCCCGGCGTCGTCCGGGGCCACCACCACGTCCGCGGACACCGTCAGGTACGGCCGGTCCAGCACGGCGGACGGCTTGAAGGCGGCCCGGTAGCCGTCCGCCGCCTCCAGCACGCTCGCCGGGCTGACGTGGTAGTTCGCGGCGAAGGGCAGCCCGTTCGCGCCGGCCGTCTCCGCGCTCACCCCGCCGCTGCTGCCCAGGATCCACACCTGTACGTCGGCGCCCTCACCGGGGACGGCGTGCGCCTCCACCCCCTCCGGGGAGCGGAACTCCCCGCGCAGCAGGGCCAGGACGTCGGCGACCTGCTCGGCGTAGTCCTGCGGGCGGGCCCCGGGCAGGTTCAGCAGCCGCTGCTGGAGGGCGAGGCGCGGGTGGCCCAGGAGGTGCTCGAAGGAGAACCGGGGCGGGATCCGCAGCCCGTTCGCCGTCCACCCCTCGAAGGGCGGCGGCTGCGGCCCCGTCCGGGCGGGCGGGCGGCCCGCCGAGCGGCCCAGGCCCAGGTCGAGGCGGCCCGGGTGCAGGGCGTCGATCAGGCCGAACTCCTCCACCGTGGACAGCGCGGTGCGGTGGCCCAGCTGCACCGCACCCGACCCGATGCGGATCGTGGAGGTGGCGGCGGCGGTCAGGGCCAGCAGGACGGCGGGGGAGGTTCCGGCGACCCCCGGGTTCAGGTGGTGCTCGGCGAACCAGTAGCGGGCGTAGCCGAACCGCTCGGTCCGCCGGGCCAGGTCGACGCTGTGGTGCAGGGCCTCGGCGGCGGTCGAGCCGGACGGGACCGGGACGAGGTCGAGGACCCCGAGGGGTGTGCGGGACACGGTGCTCCTCTTCAGTGGCCGGCGGGGGCCGGGATCCGGGGCGCGGACAGACCGAGGTGGTCGCGCAGGGTGGGCCCGGAGTACTCGCGCCGGAAGACGCCGCGCCGCTGGAGCAGCGGGACGACGGTGTCGGCGAAGGCGTCGAGTCCGCCGAGGGTCAGGTGCGGGACGAGGATGAACCCGTCGGCCGCGTCCCGGTGGACCAGGTCGTCGATGGCCCCGGCGACGGTGGCGGGCGAGCCGACGAAGGACTGGCGTCCGGTGGTCTCGATCACCAGCTCACGGATCGACAGCTTCCGGGCGGCGGCCAGTTCCCGCCACTCCTTGGTGGTGGCCAGCGGATCGCGGACCATGGTGTTGTTGACCCCGGGGAAGTGCGCGGCCGGATGGATCTGCTTGAGCGGTTTGCCCATGGCGGTACGTGTCCTCCGCGTCGTGTTCGGGTCGGGTCCTGGCGGCGGTGTCACGCGGCGGGCCGGGCGTACCGGTTCGCGGGGCGGGGCAGTCCGAGCAGGCCGCGGAGCGAGGGGGCCCCGTAGGAACGCCGGAAGGCGCCGCGCCGCTGGAGCTCGGGCACCAGGCCGCGGGTGATCGCCGGGAGGTCGTGCGCCAGCACCCCGGGCCGCAGCCGGAAGCCGGACAGCCCGGCCCGCCGCCAGTCCAGCAGCAGGTCCGCGAGCTGCCCCGGCGTGCCCGCGAAGACCAGCGCGTCGCTCGTGTACGCTGACCCGTGCGCGGAGTCCAGCCGCTGGAGCCGCCGGGTCGCGGCCCCCGGGGTCCCGTCGAGGAAGACGGCCAGTTCCCCGAACACGTGCAGCGTCCGCCCCGCCGTGCCCGCCGCCTCCTGGGCGCCCCGGATCCCGGCCACGGCGGCGCGGGCCTGGCCCGCGTCCCTCGGGGTCACGTACCCGAGGTCGGCGCCCCGGGCGAGCAGCGGGTACGCCGCCGCGTCCGGGGCGAGCGCGCTGACCGGCGGCTGCCCCTGCGGCGGGCGCGGGGTGATCGAGGGGCCCCGGACGCTGAAGTGCGGTCCCTCGAAGTCGACGGGGTGCAGTTTTTCGCGGTCCACGAAGCGGCCCGTGGCCGCGTCCCGTATCTCGGCGTCGTCCTCCCAGCTGTCCCACAGCCGCCGCACCACCTCGACGTGGTCGGCGGCCTCGGCGAGCAGCTCCGGGGCCGGCTCCAGCGGGTCGCGGCGGCCGAAGTGGCGGGCCTCGTCGGGGCGTTCGGAGATCTGCACGCGCAGCCCGGCCCGGCCGCGGCTGACGTGGTCCAGGGTGGCCAGGGCCTTGGAGACGTGGAAGGGCTCGGTGTGCGTGGCGCTCACGCTCGGCACCAGGCCGATGTGCCGGGTCAGCGGGGCGATCCGGGCGGCGACCAGTACCGCGTCGAGCCGGCCCCGTACCAGGTCGGTGCGGCCGTCGGCCCCGGCCGGGTCGGTGGACTGCAGGCCGAGCGCGTCCTCGAAGGTGACGAAGTCCAACAGGCCGGACTCGGCCTCGGCGACCGCGTCGGCCCAGTGCCGGGCGGTGGTCAGCTCCGCGGGCCGGGCGCCCGGTTCGCGCCAGGCGGCCGGATGCCAGCCCGCGCCGTCGAGGGCCGCGGCCAGATGGACGGGAGCGGGTTCGGATGCGGGCACGGCGGTGCCGCCTTCCTGATCGGGGCGTGCCGCGGCGGCGGGACGCGGCTGCGGCGGGGGCGCGATCAGGGGCGACAGAGGGCGGCGCAGACCCGCTGGAGGTCGATGTGGGCCCGCGCGTACAGGCGCACCGCAGGGCGCGGGTCGAGCACGGGAGCCGGGCGGAGGGCGGGACGACCGCTGATCTGCAACGTGTTCACCGCCACGGCCAACCCCCCTCCGCCCGTGCTCCCGTTCCGACGACGCTACGGGAGACTCCGACGGCGCTCAATGAACCCTGTGTTAAGCCGTGTTAAGGCTTCCGGACTCCGGGGCTCCGGGTGTGCGCAGGCCGATGAAGACGGGCTCGCGGCGCAGGGTGAACCCCATCGACCGGTACAGCCGGACGGCGTTGGTGTTGGCGGCGGCCGCGTGCAGGAAGGGGGCGTCGCCGCGCTCCCGTATCCCGGCCGCGAGCGCACGGATCAGCCGTCCGGCCAGGCCCTTGCCCCGGTGGTCGGGGTGGGTGCAGACCGCGCTGATCTCCGTCCAGCCCGGCGGGTGCATGCGTTCCCCGGCCATCGCGACGAGCCGGCCCCCGTGGCGGATGCCGAGGTAGGTGCCGAGTTCGACGGTGCGGGGGAGGAAGGGGCCCGGCTCGGTCAGCGCCACCAGCTCCGTCATCTCTGCGACGTCGGCGGGGCCGAGGCGGACGGCGTCCGGGGCGTGCTCGGCCCGTACCTCCCGGCCGTCCAGCTGGACGCCGGGGATCGTCATCACCGTCTCCCAGCCCGGCGGCGGGGCCGGCGGGAGGCCGGTCAGCCACACCACCTGGCCGGGGCCGGCCAGCGCGGCCAGATCTGCCCAGGAGGCGGGGTCGTGGGGGTCGGCGAGCGCGGCGAAGGGGTTCGCGGCCGGGAGGTAGCGGGCGGCCAGGCCGCCGGGGGCGGACTCGGCGAAGCCGCGGTGCGGGCCGGTCAGGGCCGCCCACACCGGATTGTCCAGCGGGGCGGTGAGGTTCTCGGTGTGCATCGGGTGCGGGGATCCTTCCGTGGGGGCGGGCACCTTGACGGGTCCCGCGGGCGCCACGAGACTGCGGGGGACAGCGTCGGCCAGGGGCAGGCTATGCCCCGAGGACCCCGGGGAGCAGGTCGATTTCCATGCCGCCCCCGCGCCGCTGGTGGCTGACCCGCCGCCTCCACATAGACCTCCTCCGCGTCTCCTCGGCAACCCCGCACTGACCCGCCGCCGCCCGGGGCCCCGGCCCCGTCGGCTTCCCGCGCTGCCCACCGGCCGACGGGCCCGCCCCTGAGGCCCCGCGCCTCCGCCCCGGCCCGCCCCGCCCCGCCAGGGTCGGCACCGTGCAGCCCCGACCGGCCGCGACCGGCCCCGGCCGCGACCGGCGCCGGCCCCGACCGGCCCTGGCCGAGGCCGGCCCGGCCCCGTCCCGGCGGGG
>NZ_JBHWBP010000014.1:0-54059 GCF_042735575.1 Streptomyces sp. NPDC059564
GTTCGAGCCAGGTGAAGCCGAACAGGCCTGCGGCGGCGGGCCATTGGCCGAGCCGGCCGGGCAGGGGCCGGCCCGCGGCGGGCGCGCGGCGGCGGGCCCGGCAGAGCAGCCGGTGCAGGGTGCGCAGCGGGTTGAGGAGGCGCCAGACGGGACCGAGGAGAAGGGAGGCGGGGACGAGTCCGACCCAGAGGAGGACGTAGACGGCACCGGGAGCGGGGTTGCGGGCGGGGTCGTCGGGACCGAGGAGGAGGTGGAGGAGTACGGCGAGGGCCGCGGCGAGACCGAGCCCGCGCAGGGCGGTGCGGGTGGCCGGCGCGTCGGCCGCCCGCTGGAGCCCGGCGGGCAGGGTCAGGCCGGAGCGGTCGCCGCGGAAACGGGAGACGGACCAGAGGAGGCCGAGCGCGAGGAAGGAGACGAACAGCGCGGCGAAGGCTCCGGCGAAGGCGTAGAAGGGAGAGATGGGCAGATCGTGCTGGGAGCCGATCCCGTGCGCGAGCAGGGTCGACGGGTCGGCCGGGTGAAGGACCACGCCCTGGCCGGGCCCCGCCCCGAGCTCGGGCACGGCCACGGGTCCCGCCGCTCCTGCCACCGGTCCCGCCTGCGCTCCGGGCCACACCCCGGGCGAGGCCGCCCGGCCCAGGGCCGCCGCCCCGAGGCCGGGGGTCATCGGACGAGGAGCTGGGTCAGGACGAGCCCGGACGCGTGGGTCTCCACCTCGAAGAGGCCTGTGCGGTCCGCGGTGAGGACCAGGGTGGCCTCCTGGCCGGCGGGCAGGGCGAGTTCCTTGTCGTAGCCGTGGACGTGCAGGGTGTCGGCGCGGTCGCTGGTGACGCGCAGGGCGATGCGCTCGCCGCGCTTGACCTCGGTGCGGCTGGTGGCGGGTACGACCTTGCCGTCCCGGACGGTGAGGGTGACGGTCCGGTCGGCCTGCGGTGCCTCGGGGGGTGCCGGTGAGCCGGTCGGGGTGGTGTCGGGGTGACGGTGGGACTCCTGGCCCGGAGGGCCCGCGGTCAGCGCGACGGTTGCCTCGACCGGTTTGCCGGCGACGGCCCAGGCGGTGTGGTCGTCGGCGTAGAGGCGGACGGTCAGGGTGTGCGCGCCCTCGGGCACCTGCGCCGCGGGCAGGTGGAACCAGGGGCCGTACACCCGGGCCAGTTTGCGGCCGTCGAGGTCGAGGTGGGCGTGGCCGGCGCCCGGGAGGGCGGCGCCGCCCGTGCTGTCGGGGGTGAAGTGGAAGTTGGTCACCGCGAGTTGGAGGTTCCAGCCATCTTCGGAGTCGGGGCGGACGGTGAGCTTCACCTCCGGTGCGCCCTGGGCGGGGACCTCGCGCAGGCGGTGGCCGCCGCCGTCCTCGGTGTCGAGCAGGGTGCCGGTGCTGCCGGAGGCCTGTTCGTGGGTGGTGCCGGGTTTGTGGTGGGTGGTGGCCCTGCCTCCGCAGCCCGTGGCCGCGCCGCCCGCGAGGAGCAGCAGCACGGCGACGAGCACTGCCGTGCGGGTGGGGCGCCGGGGCGGGCGGGGCGCCGGGGCGGGCGGCCGGCAGACGTCGCACCGGATGTCTTCCTGCGCGGGGACGTTCAATTCGGTCCTCCGGTATCCGGTAGGGGTCGGAGCCGACGCCAGTCGCCACCTGCCCGGCATGGGTGCGGGCGACGGCTGGGGGTCAGGCCTCGGGACGAGGGTCACGGCCGACGCCTCGGCCGGGTTGGGCCGGTGGCCGGGATGCGGGTCGGGGTGGGTGCGGGGGTCACCCGGTGGTGGGTGGGGTCAGGCGGTCCGAAGAGTGGGCCGGGGCGGGGCTTGGCCGTCCGAGGGGGCGGTGGGGTGGGCCGGGGTCGGCGGGGTCGGGCGGGCTGCGGCGACGGCCGCCCACAGCACCCAGACCACCGCGATCAGGGACCGTATCCAGGCGGGGCTCAGCGGGATCCAGGGGATCATCAGGACGGCCTTGTCGAAGGCGTCCAGCAGGGTCAGGGCTCCCAGCAGCAGGGTCAGGCGCGCCAGCCAGGGGCGCCCGGGCCGCAGGGCCAGGCCGGTGCCGGTCCACCACAGGCCGAGCAGGAGCAGGGCCAGGGCCGGGACGAAGGTGTCCTGCAGCGGCATGGTGGAGCCGGCCACGTCCAGGGCCAGCCCGGCCAGCCCCAGCAGGGCGGCCACCGTGCCCGGCCGGGAGCGGCGCAGGCGGCGCCACCACAGCACCCCGCCGACCAGCAGCAGCACCGCCGCCACGGCCAGCGCGGCCTGCGTCTCCACCCGCTCCAGGCCACGGGCCCCGTACCAGTCGCAGCCGGCCGGGAGTTTGCGGGCCTGGACGTTGTAGTCCGCGCAGACCAGCAGCTGCGCGAGCTTCACCGGTTCGCCCACCAGCCGGGCGGAGGCGCCGCTGACCGCGCCGCGGGCGTCCCCGCACTGCGGGAGGGTGCCCGGGGTGGAGCCGTCGGGGCCGTCCTGCCAGCAGTTGCCGCGGCCCTGCCCGTCCCACCACACGTCGGTGCCGTTGGGGCGGGAGGCGCCGGACTTGTCCTTGCCGAGGACGTTGCCCGCGTACCGGTTGTGGTGGGAGGTGTCGGTCTGCTTCGACCACTTCTCCTCGCCGCGGATGAAGGCCGGCACCGCGCTGAGGAAGAAGCCCGCGCGCCGGTGCCCGTAGACCCAGTTGTCCTCGTAGAGGTTCCAGTTGCCTCCGGCGGTGATGATGCCGGTGCCCGGCGGCATGGAGATCTGCGGGCAGACCACCCCCTGCTCGTAGCCGCGCTCGACGGGCGGCTTCGCGCAGGTGCCGTCGGCCACGTAGGGGTAGTAGTCGGCGTTGTTGTCGTGGATCAGGTTCCGCTCGAAGCGAGCGTGGTTCTGCGGGAGGCCGGGGTGTCCGGGGAAGGCGCTGTCCATCGAGGCGCCGCCCATGTTCTGGTCGAACTCGTTGTCGTGCACCCAGACCGAGTCACCGGCGGTGCCGGAGTACCCGACCATGTTGTGGTGGCTGCGGCAGCCGGTGATCTCGATGGAGTACCGGGGCACGTCGTAGCCGCGCCCGTCGTTGATGTTGGAGGCGCTGCCGGGGTAGATGCCGGAGTCGCCGTTGCCGTACGACTCGCAGTTCTTGTACAGCCCGTGGTCGCTGGCGAAGGTGAGGAAGCCGTATTCGTCGTTCCAGCGGGTCAGTACGTCGTCGATGACGAAGCCGTCGCCGGCCAGTACGTACAGGGAGTTGAAGGTGGTGCGCTGCGCGGTGAAGTTGCGGAAGTAGATGCCGTTCGACTGGTCGGCGCGGATGGCGTTCAGCTTCTGGTACTTGGCGTCGATGACGACGTCGGTGCGCGAGGCGCCGGTGCCCTCGATCTGGAGGCCGGTCTTTCCGAGGATCGCGACGAGGTTCTGGTTGTGGCGGCAGGCCAGCTGCTGCTCGTAGGACAGGATCTGGTAGCCCAGCGCGGAAAAGGGGGCCTTCAGCGCGGCGCACTCGTCCGTCGGTATGGGGAGCGAGGGCTCCTCCTCGTAGAGGCCGGGGAGGATCGCGATGTTCATCCCGGGGCGGTCGACGGCGTCCACGGCCTCCTGGAGGTGGCGGTAGCCGGTCTTCTCGCAGCGTTCGTAGAGGGCGAGGTTGCGGCGGCGCAGATCGTCGGGGAACGCGGCGATCCGGCGTTCGAAGGCGGGCCGGTCGGTCTTGCAGACGATCAGGTCGGGCTCGGCGGCGCGGTACTGCGGGACGGAGCCGGTGCCGTCGGGGAGGGCGACGGGGCGCTCTTCGTGCGCGCGGGCGGCGGGCGCGGCGGCGAAGAGGGACAGGAGGGCGAGCAGGGCGGCGAGGAGCGCCGCCGGCACGGCAGGGAACCTGCGGGTCCACGACATGCGCGAGAGAGTAGAGCATTGTTCACCTTTTGGGATCCCCCCGTGCGCGATCCCGCGGAGCCCTGACCGGATCGCCGCGCCGGGCGCCCCGGCCGGACCCGCCGGGCAGTGGGGATTCGGCCATGTGGAGCGTGGGGGCGTTGACGGGGTGGGCGGGGAATCCTACTGTCTGGCATAGGATTCCTTCGACGGAGCGGGAGCAGCACATGAGCGAGCAGGCCAGGAAGACGGCGGAGGCGCTGGAGTACCTCACCGGCTTCGGCAACGAGCACAGCTCGGAGGCCGTGCCCGGCGCACTCCCCCACGGCCGCAACTCGCCCCAGCGCGCCCCCCTCGGCCTCTACGCGGAGCAGCTCAGCGGCAGCGCCTTCACCGAGCCGCGCCGCCACAACCGGCGCTCGTGGCTGTACCGGATCCGCCCCTCGGCCGCACACCCCGCCTTCACCCGGACCGGCAACGGCGCCCTGCGCACCGCGCCCTTCACCGAGGCCGTCCCGGACCCCAACCGGCTGCGCTGGAACCCGCTGCCCGACCCGGCCCCCGGCACCGACTTCCTGGCCGGCCTGTGGACCCTGGGCGGCAACGGCGACGCCGCCCAGCGCACCGGCATGGCCATCCATCTCTACGCCGCCAACGCCCCCATGACGGACCGGGTGTTCAGCGACTCGGACGGCGAGCTGCTGATCGTCCCGGAACGCGGCGGGCTGCTGCTGCGCACCGAATTCGGCCTGCTGAGCGCGGGCCCCGGCGAGGTGGCCCTGATCCCGCGCGGCGTCCGTTTCCGCGTCGAGCCCCTGGACGACCTGGCCCGCGGCTACGTCTGCGAGAACTACGGGCAGCCCTTCGAGCTGCCCGACCTCGGCCCGATCGGCGCCAACGGCCTCGCCGCCGCGCGCGACTTCCGGGCGCCGGTCGCCGCGTACGAGGACGCGGAGCGCCCGACCGAGGTGGTCAACAAGTTCTGCGGCAACCTCTGGTCGGCGACCTACGACCACTCCCCGCTCGACGTGGTGGCCTGGCACGGCACGCACGTCCCGTACGTCTACGACCTGCGCCGCTTCAACGTCATCGGGTCGATCAGCTACGACCACCCCGACCCGTCGATCTTCACGGTGCTGACCTCGCCCTCCGACACCGCGGGCCTGGCGGGCGTGGACTTCGTGGTGTTCGCCCCGCGCTGGCTGGTCGGCGAGGACACCTTCCGTCCGCCGTACTTCCACCGGAACGTGATGAGCGAGTACATGGGCCTGATCGAGGGGGCCTACGACGCCAAGGCCGAGGGTTTCGTGCCCGGCGGCGGCTCGCTGCACAACATGATGTCCGCGCACGGCCCGGACCGGGAGACCTTCGACCGCGCCAGCGCCGCCGAACTGAAGCCGCAGAAGATCGACGACGGACTGGCCTTCATGTTCGAGACCCGCTGGCCGATCACCGCCACCCCCCAGGCGGCCGGTGCGGAGCACCTCCAGCGCGGATACGACGACGTCTGGGAGGGTCTCCAGCGCCACTTCCGCGCCTAACATGCGCATGCGTGCGCGCGCATCCCGGTGCGCGCACGCCCGCCGCCTGCATTCCAGCCTTCCGCCGTACGGAGAACCACCCGTGACCGCCTTCGCCCCCGACTCCCTCGTACTGAACCGGAAGCTGCCCCTCTGGTACCAGGTGTCGCAGTCCCTGCGCGCCTCGATACTCGGCCGCACCCCGGACGCCTCGCTGCGGCTGCCGACCGAGGAGCAGCTCGCCGAGCACTACGGGGTGAGCGTCCTGACGATGCGCCAGGCGCTCAAGGAGCTGGAGGGCGAGGGGCTGATCAGCCGCCACCGCCGGCGCGGCACCTTCATCGAGCCGGGCGCGCGGCGCAGCGCCCCGGTGCGACTGCTGGGGTCGGTGGACGCGATCGTGGCCCAGCAGTCGGGCGAGCGGACGAAGATCCTCGGCCGGGAGCGGACGCCCGTGTCCGGGGAGCTGCTGGAGCACTTCCCGGACACCGCGGAGGTGGTCACGTACCGCAGGCTGCGGCTCGACGGGGAGAGCGGGGAGCCGACCAACTGGGCCGAGAACGCGGTCCGCCCGGAGTTCGCCGACGCCGTGGACCTGGACGATCTGGTGCGCTGGCCGATGACGAAGGTGCTGCGCGACGTGGTCGGGGTCCGGATCAGCCGGATCACCGACACCGTCGAGGCGCGGCTGGCCGACCCGGTCACGGCCGAACTGCTCCAGGTGCCGCTGCTGAGCCCGATCCTGCACTACACGGGCGTGACGTACGACGAGGACGGACGGGTGGCCGACGTGGCGCGGATCCGGTACCGGGGCGACCGGTTCTCCTTCACCGTGACCGTCGACGCGCCCTGACCCCGGCCGGCCCGGCCGCTCCCACTCCCACTCCCACTCCCGCTACCGGTCCTCGCCCATCTCCTCCGTGCCGCGTTCGCCCTCGGCCTGGGAGGGCGTGGTGCGCATCGTCTGGGGGTGCCGTTCCTTGCGCTGCTTCTCGTCCATGTCCTCGTCGAGGCGTTCCCCCTCGGCCTGCGACGGCGTCGAGTACTCGTCGTACTGGCTCATGACCGACTCCTGCATCGGTACGGATGGGTACATAAGGAGCGTAACGCTTCGGCCGGGACACGGCCCGGGCCCGGCGCCCCGTCGCTACCATCTGCCGGGTGAGCGAAGACGTACCGCTGCTGGACGATCTGATGCCCTGGTCCGTGGGCGGCCTGCGCCTGGGCCGGGACTGGGTGGCCGCGCCGGATCCGGCCACCCTGCGCGCCCGCTGGACGGCCCTGACCGGCGCCGAAGGAGCGGAGCGGGAGCGGCTGTTCCGGCCGAGCCGGACCCGTACGCCCTCGGCGGGGGCGGCCGCGCTGCCGGGGCAGCGTTCGGCGACGGCCCGCTTCTCCGAGGCGCCGGGCCCGTTCCCCGATCCCGTACGGGTGGTCCGCTCGCCCTTCGACGAGCAGTGGCTGCTGCCCGACCAGCGGCTGATCGACTCGGCCCGGCCGGAGCTGTGGCGGGTCCTCGACGCGCAGCAGCTGTTCACGGTGGAGGCCCCGGAGCCGCTGGTCACCGCCCATCTCCCGGCGGGCCGGCTCGGCCGGATCCGCCCGCTGCACCGGCGCCCGGGCGGCGCCGAGCCGAATCTGGCGCCGGGCCTGCTGCCGCTGCTGGGGGCGCGCCACGGCGGCTGGGTCACCCCGGAGGACGTGCTGTGCTGGATCCTCGCCGCGGGCCGCCCGGGCCCCCGCGGGTACGAGGTCCCGCTCGCGGCGGACCCGGAGCGCTGGCGGGCCGGGCTGGAGCTGGGCCACCGGCTGCTCACCGTACAGCTGCGCGGGGCGCGCGGCGGGGAGCCGCCCCGGCTGCCGGGCGGGCGGCGGCCGTACGTGCGCGCGGCGGTCACGGTGTGGCCGCAGGGGCTCGGCTACGACCCGGAGGCCGAGACGCTGACCCTCGGCGACGGGGCGATCTCCCCGGTGCCGGTGGCGGCCTGGGAGTACGAGGCGCAGGGCGCGCGGGTGCTGGAGGCCTGGTTCGCCGCCCGGAACGCGCACCGGGATCCGCAGGCGCGGGGCCTGGAGGCGCTCGGCCCCGCGCAGTGGCCGCAGGCCTGGACCTCGGAGCTGCCGGCCCTGGTGACGACCCTGGCGCTGCTGGCCGGTCTGGCCCCGGAGCGGGCGGCGTTCACGCCGGGGCCCCCGCTGACGGGCTCCGAGCTGACGGCCGCCGGGGTACTGCCGCCGCCGCGCTGGGCCCGGCGGCCGGCTTCGGTCCTGGACCACCACGAGGAGGGCCCGGGCGGCCAGTTCGCCCTGCTCTGAACCGGGCGGCCTGAACGGCCGCCCCGAGCGGCCGCCCGGGGCGGCCATCCTGAGCCGCCGCTTCGAGCGGCCGCCCCGAGCCGTCCGAGCGGCTGCCCTGGGCGGCCGCCTCAAGCGCCCCGACCGCCCCGACCGCTCCGAACAGCCGCCCTAGACCCCGCCCCATCCGCCCAGCAAGCGGCCGACCGAGCGGTCGAAGACGGCCGCCATGTCCAGCCCGGGCGCGGGTACGGGGCCGCTCGCGGCGAGGGCGGCCGCGAGGCGCGGGTACTCCCCCGTCGCCAGCCGGGAGCCGAGCCAGGCGGCCCGTACGTCCTGCTCGGCGGTTTCGCTCCACGGCAGCGAGCGGGCCCGTTCGGCCAGGGCCAGTTCACCCGCCACGAAGGTGGACGCCATGCCGTTGACGGCGGCGACCAGCTCCAGCTTCTCCCCGGCGGACACCTCCAGCGGCGCCAGGCAGTCCAGGCTGTGCTCCAGGTACCGCAGGGCGTTCGGGCCGAAGCCGTACACCGGGCTCAGCAGCCGCGGCAGCCACGGGTGGCGCCGCATCAGGGCGCGGGTCTGCCGGGCGAGTGCGAGCAGGTCGGCCCGCCAGTCGCTGGTCGGCGGGGTGAACTCGTACTCCCCGCTGACGGTGTCGACCATCAGCTCGTGGAGGTCCTCCTTGCGGGGGACGTAGTTGTACAGGGACATCGTCCCCGCGCCGATCCCCGCCGCCACGCGCCGCATGGAAACGGCCTCGATCCCCTCCGCGTCGGCGATCCGCACCGCCTCGGCCGCGATGGAGTCCCGGCTGTGGGCGGGACGCGGTCCGCGCCCGGCCCGCACGGGGCGGGTCCAGATCACTTCGGGTTCAGCGGGGCTCCCGCCGGCTGTCATCGGTCACATCACCTCGTCGTCTCGCCACCATCTTAGTTACGTACACCGTACGTAGTGGGGTAGGGTTCCGCACATGACAACTACGTACGCTGTACTTAGTGAAGGTCTGGAGAAGCACTACGGGGAGGTACGCGCCCTGCGCGGCCTGGACCTGGCCGTGCCCGAGGGCTCCGTCTGCGGGCTGCTGGGCCCCAACGGCGCGGGCAAGACCACCGCCGTCCGGATCCTCACCACCCTCACCGCACCCACCGCCGGCCGCGCCCTGGTCGCGGGCCAGGACGTCACCGGGGACCCGGCCGCCGTCCGCCGCGCCATCGGGGTCACCGGCCAGTACGCCTCCGTCGACGGGGACCTCACCGGCCGGGAGAACCTCCGGCTGTTCGCCCGCCTCGCCGGACTGCGCGGCCGGGCCGGGCGCGAGCGCGCCGACGGCCTGCTGGAGCGCTTCGGGCTCGCCGAGGCCGCCGACCGCGTGGCCTCGACCTGGTCGGGCGGCACGAAACGGCGCCTCGACCTCGCCGCCGGTCTGATCACCCGCCCCCGGGTGCTGTTCCTGGACGAGCCCACGACCGGCCTGGACCCGGCGGCCCGCGCGCACATCTGGACGGCGGTACGCGAACTCGCGGACGAGGGCACCACGGTGCTGCTCACCACCCAGTACCTGGAGGAGGCCGACCGGCTCGCCGACGACGTCGTGGTCGTCGACCGCGGCCGGGCCGTCGCCACCGGCGCCCCCGCCGCCCTCAAGGCCCGGATCGGCTCCTACGCCGAGGTCACCGTCGCCCGGGAGCCGGACCTCGCGGGCGCGGCCGCGGTCCTCGACCGGCTCACCGGGGGCCTGCCCGCCCTGGACGCCGAACGCCTCACGGTCGGGGTGACCGTCCTGGACCCCGGGCTCACCCTGCCCCGGGTCATCCGCGCCCTCGACTCCGCCGGCATCCCGGTGACGGACGCGAGCCTGCGCCCGCCCACCCTCGACGAGGTCTTCCTGCGCCTCACCCGAACCACGGCCACCACAGCCACCACCGCCAACTCCACCCCCACCCCGCAGAAGGAGAACGCCGCGTGAGCACCCTGCTGTCGGACGGCGGCGCCGTCCTCACCCGCCAGCTCCAGAAGGCCCGGCACGCCCCGGCGCTGCTGATCCTGACCCAGACCATGCCGATCACGATGCTGCTCTTCTTTGGGTACGTCTTCGGCAGCGCGCTCGCCATGCCCGGCTCCGAGTACCGCGAGTTCCTGGTGCCCGGGCTGCTCGCGGCGACCGCCGCCAACGGCCTGATGACCGGCATGTTCACGGCCGCGCAGGACGCGCACCGCGGGGTGATGGACCGCTTCCGGACCCTGCCGATGAGCCGGACCGCCGTCCCGCTGGGGCAGACGACCGCCGACCTGTTGACCACGGCGGTGTCGATGGTGCCGCTGATGCTGGTGGGTCTCGCGATGGGCTGGCGGATCGAGAACGGACTGCCGGGCGCGCTCGGGGCGCTGGGCGTGCTGCTGCTGTTCCGCTTCGCCGCCGCCTGGGCGGGCACGTACCTCGGGCTGGTGAGCCGGAGCGAGGAGGCCGCGGGCCAGCTCGGCAGCGCCACCTTCCTGCTGCCGATGCTGTCCAGCGCCTACCTGCCGACGTCCGGGCTGCCCGGCTGGCTGCGGACGGTCGCGGAGTGGAACCCGATCAGCGCCGTCGCCACCGCCGTACGGGAGCTGTGCGGGAACGCGGGCGGGCAGGCGGCGCCGGGCGCGGCCTGGCCGGCGGCGCATCCGGTGGCCGGGGCGGTGCTGTGGTCGCTGCTCCTGCTGGCGCTGTGCGTGCCCGCGGCCACCCGCCGGTTCGCGCGGGGCCCGGCCTGAACCCGTACGACGCCCACGGGAGCCCCTGGAGGGGGTGACAGACCGGGGCCGTCCGGGATAGGCATCGGGGTCATGGACACCGAAAAGACGGACACCGAACCGGCCCCCGCCGCCGAGCCGCCCCCGCCCGGGCCGCCGCCCCCGCTGCCCCTCCCCCTCGCCGGCCTCACGGTCGTCGCCGTCGAGCAGGCCGTCTCCGCCCCCTTCGCCACCCGCCAGCTCGCCGACCTCGGCGCCCGGGTCATCAAGGTGGAGCGCCCCGACGGCGGCGACTTCGCGCGTGCCTACGACACCGCCGCCCAGGGCCTGGCCTCGCACTTCGTGTGGGCCAACCGCGGCAAGGAGTCCGTCGCGCTCGACCTGAAGGACCCGCGCGGGCTGGAGCTGCTGCACGGCCTGCTCGACGGCGCCGACGTCTTCGTCCAGAACCTCGCGCACGGCGCCGCCGCCCGGCTCGGCCTCGACGCGGCCGCCCTGTGCGCCCGCTACCCGCGGCTGGTCGCGGTGGACATCTCCGGCTACGGGCCCGAAGGCCCGTACGCCCACAAGCGCGCCTACGACATGCTCGTGCAGTGCGAGGCCGGTCTGGTCTCGGTGACCGGCACGCCCGGGCGTCCCGTGAAGGCGGGGATCCCGGCCGCCGACATCGCCGCCGCCATGTACGCCTTCTCGGGGGTGCTCGCCGCCCTCCTGCGCCGCGGGACGACCGGGCGCGGCGGACCGGTGGAGGTGTCGATGCTGGACGCGCTCGCCGAGTGGATGGGGCATCCGCTGCACCACACGATGCACGGCGGGGAGCAGCCCGTACGGACGGGCCTGGCGCACGCGGTGATCGCGCCCTACGACGCCTACCCGACGGCCGACGGGGACCGCGTGCTGCTGTCGGTGCAGAACGACCGGGAGTGGCGGCGCCTCGCGCGGCAGGTGCTGGAGCGGCCGGACCTCGCGGAGGACCCGGCGTACGCGACGAACGCGGCCCGCACCCGCGGGCGGGAGAAGACCGACGCGGTGGTCGCGGAGGCGCTCGGCCGGCTCGGCGCGGACGAGGCGATCGGGCGGCTGGAGGCGGCGGGGATCGCCTGCGCGCGGCTCAACTCGGTGGCGCGGCTGGCGGAGCACCCGCAGCTGGCGGCACGGGACCGCTGGCGGCGGGTGGATTCACCGGCGGGCCCGCTGCGCGCGCTGCTGCCGCCGATCGGGCTGCCGGGCGGCGCGGAACCGCGGATGGGGGCGGTGCCCGCGCTCGGCGAACACACCGACGCCCTGCTGCGCGCCCTGGGGATGACGGGCGCGCAGCTCACGGCACTGCGCCGGGACGGTGTGATCGCCTGAGGCCGGGAGGGGTCGCCGGGGGATCCTCCCCGGTGACGCCGGAGTGGGTGCGGGGCCGGGGTGCGGCCGGGCGGGCCGGCCGCGTCGCGGGGGCAGTTACGAGCGGCGGCTGCCGAAGAGCGTGCGCCGCAGCCTGCGCAGCGGGGCGAACAGCGCGACGCGCGCGCTCCGGCTCCGCTGGACGTGCGTGTGGTCGCGGGAAGTGAGCTCGCGCATCAGCAGGGTCGCCTCGGCCGTCTCGTGGTGCGGGACGGCGGGACCGCCCAGCACGGCGAGATGGCGGTCGAGGCGCGAGCTGACCGCGCTGCTCCCGCAGGTGATGGCAGGCACGCGAGGCGGCCTGCTGCGAATCGCTATCTGTTCCATGTCTCTCCCCACCCGTACGAGGGCACCCGGCCCGGGCAGGGTAACCCTATCGCCCCGGCGTCACACTCGGGTATCCCGGTGGTGTGAATTACCCCTGTAGTTACGGGTAGTTGACGATTACTCAACGCAGTCGACCGTCACTCTCCGCACAAATCGGCCCACTTGGGGAACGCTCCGTGAGCGAGGTCGGGGAGTGCCGTCACGACAGGGGTCACCGGGCGCGCACTGCGCTAACTTGGAGTGATCACCCGGTGGCGCTTGGGGGTAGGCGTGAGTGGGAACGAAGGCGGGGACGCCGCGCGTGTCGTCGCCGGACGGTACCGGCTGCTCGGCCCGCTGGGCCGCGGCGGCATGGGAATCGTCTGGCGGGCCCGGGACGAGGTGCTGGGCCGCGAGGTCGCGGTCAAGGAGGTACGGGCGCCCGCCGGGCTGGATCCGGCCGAAGTGGCGCGGATGTACCGGCGCCTGGAGCGGGAGGCCTGGGCGGCCGCGCGGGTCACGCACCGCGGGGTCGTGACCGTCTACGACGTGGCGACCGAGGACGACCGGCCGTGGATCGTGATGGAGCTGGTGCGCGGGCTCTCGCTGGCGGAGGTGCTGGAGGGCGAGGGCCCGATGACCCCGCAGCGCGCCGCGCACCTGGGCGAGCAGGTGCTGGCCGCACTGCGCTCGGCGCACGAGGCGGGGGTGCTGCACCGCGACGTGAAGCCCGCCAACGTGCTGATCGCCAATGACGGGCGGGTGGTGCTGAGCGACTTCGGGATCGCGAGCCTGGAGGGCTCCTCGGCGATCACGATGACCGGCGAGGTGGTCGGCTCCCCCGAATTCCTGGCGCCGGAGCGCGCGTTGGGCCGTGAGCCCGGTCCCGAGTCGGACCTGTGGTCGCTCGGGGTGATGCTGTACGCGGCCGTGGAGGGGATCTCGCCGTTCCGGCAGGACACCCCGCTGTCCACGTTGCAGGCGGTGGTGGACCGGGAACCGCCGCCGCCGCGCCGGGCCGGTCCGCTGGAGCCCGTGCTGGAGGGGCTGTTGCGCAAGGACCCGCGGGAGCGGCTGGCCGCGGCGGAGGCCTCCCGGATGCTGCGGATCATCGGTGCGGGCGGGACCGTACGGGCCTCCGGCGGGCCGGTGGCGGGCGGCCCGGACGCTCCGACGGCCGCCCTGCACCCGGGGGACGGGCCGTACGGGGCGACCCCGCCGATGCCGCTGCCGACGCCCGCGTCCGGGGGCGGGGCCGGTCCCGGGCCGGCGCCGCGGCAGGGGCGGGCCGGGCTGGTGCTGACCTTCGGGATCGTGGTGCTGCTGCTGGCGCTGGCCCTGCTGGGCTGGCTCCTGCTGCGGGACACCGGCGGCGCCGACGGCAGCGCCGGGCCTTCGGGCACGGCCCCGCCCTCCGCGTCCGCTCCCGCCGCGCCGTCCGGTTCGGCGTCGGCCTCGCCCTCGCCCTCCGCGCCGGCGAGTTCGGCGCCCCCGCAGGGCGTCACCGTCTACGTGCACACCCTGCGCGCCGCCTACGGCGGGAGCTGCCCGCCGCCCGAGGTGGCCGCGCCCTCCTTCACCGGGACGCTGGAGGTGGCGCGCACGCCCGCCGTGGTGGAGTACCGCTGGGTGACACGCAGCGGGCCGGCGCCCGGGCCGGACTGGCAGAGCATCGCGTACGAGGCGGACGGGCCCCGGACACGCCAGCTGAACCACACCGAGTCCGGCGGCGGGACGGGCGCCGGCGCGACCCTGAAGGACGCGGTCCGGCTGGAGGTGCGCCGGCCGCAGCAGACGGCTTCGCCGTGGCTGGAGTTCTCCGTGACGTGCGAGAAGGAGACCCCGACGGGCGGGGTCTCCTCCCCTCCTGCTTCCGGTTCACCGAGCGGGACCCCGCCCCCGGGGCCCAAGCCGACGCCGGAGGCGAGCCCCTGAGCGGACCGCTGTCAGGCCTTGCCGGTGAAGACGGGCAGGTACCCGCCGGACTGTCCGGCGGCGGTGGGGTGGTACGACTCCCCGATGTCGAGCCAGTTGAGGCTGTGCAGCCACGCGTCGCCGGAGCAGATCTCGTGGCCCGTGAAGGATCCGGCGACCGAGGCGAAGGTGAAGCCGTGGTCGGCCGCGCGTTTGGCGATGGCGGCGTTGAGGTAGTCGGACGCGCCGTTTATGGCGCTGCGTTCGCCCTCGGTGAGGCCGGTGACGCAGGTTCCGTTCAGCTTGTAGAAGCGGGGATAGCCGAGGACGACCACCTTGGCGCCGGACGCCCGGCCGTGGATGGCGTTGTAGACCTGGTCGAGCTGGCCGGGGAGGGTGGAGTCCACGTACGCCTTGGCCTGGTTGACGCGGCTGACGCAGGTGGATTCGGACTGGAGCACACACGTCGTCATGACGTCGGCGAATCCGGCGTCGTTGCCGCCGATGGTGATGCTGACGAGGTCGGTGCCGGAGTTGAGCGGGCCGAGCTGGCCGTTGAGGACGTCACCCGTACGGGCGCCCGAGCAGGCGGCGAAGGAGAAGGTCTGGGGGGAGTGGGCGGCGGCCCAGAGGGCCGGGTAGGCACGGCTGGTGCGCTTGCAGTCGCCGCTGGCGCCGTCGTAGTTGCCGGCGCCGACGCCGGAGGAGTACGAGTCGCCGAGGGCGACGTAGCCGAAGTCGGCCTGGGCGGCGGCCGCCTGGCCGGCTCCGAGCAGGGTGGCGCCGGCGGCGAGGAGCAGGGAGGAGGTGAGGGCTGCGAAGCGCGACAGTCTGTTGCTCATGGATGCGGCTCCTTGTGGGGGTTACTCCTGAGTCCGTGGTACAAGCAGCCGCGACCTTGTGGAAGTGTTCATGCCAAGAATGTTCGGGGCAGGGTTGACCCGGAACCTTCACCCGCGACGCGTTTGAAGAGGGAATCCGACACCGGCACGGCACTCGATCCGGCGAAACACGGGTGCATGAGGCCACATCGTGCCGGATCATGGGCGCCATGCCAGCAGACCCGCAGGACGCACTGCCGATTCGCCTGAACGTGGACGACAGTGACTCACCGTCGGATGTCGTCGACGCCCTGTTCCTCGGCCGGTTCGCGTCCGGCGAGCAGCCCTACGCGCAGAGCGTGACGATCGACCGGGTGAAGCCGGAGGCGACGCTGCTGCCGCCGCGGGCGACCGTACTGCGCTCGGCGCGCGACACCGACCGCAGCGCCACGCTCGCCGAGGGCGAGGGCTGGACCGTGCTCGTCTCCCGCTGGAGCCGGGGCGCCGACGTGACGGTGACGGCCATCAGCGACGAACTCGCCGCCGGTGTCCTGGAGGAGGCCACGGAGGGGGCGCAGGACGAGCCCGAACCGCAGCCCGACAACGTCACGATGGGCTTCTGGTACGTCTCCCCGCGCCGCGGCCCCTACCGCACGACCCGGCAGATCTCCGCCGGGACCTGGGACGAGGTGCGACCGAACTACACCGCGCCGGTGGCGGCGGCGATGGACCGGCTGATGAAGGTCACCCCGGACGACATCGCGGGCCGGCTGCTGCTCCTGCACGGCCCGCCGGGCACCGGGAAGACGTCGGCGCTGCGCACGCTGGCCCGGTCGTGGCGGGAGTGGTGCCAGGTGGACTGCGTCCTGGACCCGGAGCGGCTGTTCAACGACGTGGGCTACCTGATGGACATCGCGATCGGCGAGGACGAGGGCTCCGCGAAGGGCCGTTGGCGGCTGCTGCTGCTGGAGGACTGCGACGAGCTGATCCGCGGGGAGGCCCGGCACACGGCGGGCCAGGCGTTGTCCCGGCTGCTGAACCTGACGGACGGTCTGCTGGGGCAGGGCCGCAACGTGCTGGTCGGCGTCACGACCAACGAGGACCTGGAGCGGCTCCACCCCGCCGTGGTCCGCCCGGGGCGGTGCCTGGCCCGCATCGAGGTCGGCCCGCTGACCCGGCGGGAGTCGGTGGACTGGCTCGGCACGGACGAGGGCGTGCCCCGCGAGGGCGCGACCCTGGCGGAGCTGTTCGCCCTGCGACGCGGCACGGGCCCGGCGGCGGTCGTCCCCGCCCAGCCCCACACCTCGGAGGCGGGCCTCTACCTCTAGCGCCGCGCCTGGGCCGGGCGCAGGGCGGCGGTCAGGGTCAGGCTGCCCGGGACCGCGGCGAAGGCTTCGCGGAGGCGGGCGGCCAGCGCGGTGCGCGACGGGGCGCCCGGGGAGGTGGTCCACGCCTCCAGGGCGCAGTGGAACGCCGCGACCAGGACGTCCAGGGCCAGCCGCGGGCGCAGGTCGCCGGGGTCGTCGAAGGCGAGGCGCCGGTGCAGGATCGCGAGCGCCGTGCGGGTGGTGCGGTCACAGAAGGCCAGGCCGTGCGCGCCCATGGACGGGGTCTCGGCGGCGAGCCGCCCGCCCAGCCGGACCCGGTGCGGCCAGTCGTCGGCGGTCATCGTGCCGAGTGCGGCCAGCAGGGACTCCTGAAGCATCTCCAGGACCGGGCGGCCCTCGGGTTCGCGGGTCTCCAGGTCGTCGAGGAAGGCCGCCCACAGGTCCTGGGTCGGCGCCATGGCGACGTCTTCCTTGCTGGTGAAGTTCCGGAAGAACGTCCGCTTGGACACCTCGACCGCGTCGCACAGTTCGTCGAGCGTCACCCCGTCGAAGCCCCGTCGGGTGAACAGGTCCAGGGCGGTGTCGACCAGCGCCTGGCGGGTGCGGATCTTCTTGCGTTCACGCAGCGGCGGACGCTCGGCGGGCTCACGTGACGGGGGTTCGGTGCTCATCGGAGCCAGTGTACCCAAGACGCGAATGCCTCCTATAGGTTTATGCCACTCAGTGGCACAACGATGCCGCCCGTCCTTGATGAGAGGCTCAACACCCATGCGCGCGCTGCTTGTCGACCGTTCCGCACCCGCAGGCCTGCGCCTCGGCGAGGCCCCCGACCCCCTGCCCACCCCTCACCAGGCACTCGTCCGGGTGACCGCGACCTCGCTCAACTTCGGCGAGGTCCGCCACGGGCTGGAGAGCGCACCCGAGGGCGCGGTGCTCGGCTGGGACGCCGCCGGGGTGGTCGTGCGGGCCGCCGCCGACGGCTCGGGCCCGGCCGCCGGCACCTCGGTGGTGACGCTCGGCACGGAGGGGGCCTGGGCCGAACTCCGGGCCGTGGACACCGACTTGATCGGCCTGGTCCCGGACGGAGCGGACCCGGGTGCGATCAGTACCGTCCCCGTGGCGGGCGCCAGCGCACTGCGCGCGCTGCGCCGGCTCGGCCCGATCCTCGGCCGGCGGGTGCTGGTCACCGGCGCGACGGGCGGTGTCGGCCGGTACGCCGTCCAGCTGGCCCGGCTCGGCGGCGCCCACGTCATCGCGTCCACCGGGGATCCGGACGCGCACGGCCCGGGTCTGCGGACCCTCGGCGCGCACGAGGTGGTCGCGGGCCCGCTCGCGGTCGACGCGCCGGTCGACGGCGTCGTCGACCTGGTCGGCGGCGGACAACTGGTCGACGCCTACGCCCGGTTGGCCGAGCACGGCACGCTCGTGGCCGTCGGACACGCGACGGACCAGGGCGAGGCGTTCCCGTACGGCGCCTTCTTCGGCGACCAGGGCCGCCACGACCGCACCCTCACCACGTTCTTCCTGCTCGCCTGCACGGACCTCGCCCCGGACCTGACCCGCCTGGCGGCCCTGGTGGCCTCCGGCGAACTCGACCCGCGGATCGCCTGGCGCGGGGGCTGGCACAAGGCCGCGGAGGCGGTCGAATCCCTGCTCGACCGCCGCCTCCACGGCAAGGCCGTCCTCGACCTGATCTGACCCGCCGTGCGCCGTGGGGGCCGGGGCGGCCGGCTAGCCGGCGGCGTAGCGGGCGCGGAGGGCGGCGGTGGCGGCTCCGGCGGCCTCCGCCTCCGTCAGGCCGAGGCGGTGCGCGCGTTCCGCGTACGCCTGCGCGGCCTGCGCCGCCTCCCGGGAGGAGCCCTCGGCGGCGGCGACGAACGTGCCGTTGCGGCCCCGCGTCTCGATCACCCCGTCGGCCTCCAGCGCCCGGTACGCCTTCGCCACCGTGTTCGCGGCCAGGCCCAGTTCCTCCGCCAGTCCCCGCACCGTCGGCAGCTTGTAGCCCGCGGGGACCTTCCCCGTCCGGGCCTGGTCCGCGATCTGCGCGCGCAGCTGTTCGTACGGGGCGGCCGAACCGGCCGAGCCGTCGATCCTGATCCTGAGGTTGGTCGAGGTCACGCGGCCGATTGTCCCCCATCCCCCGGTTAATTCGCGGGCGCGGGCCACCGCACCGCCCGTAACGTCCGCCGCATGACTGTTGTGATCCGCGATCTGCGCCCCGGCGACCTCGCCGACGCCGAGGCCGTCGTACGGGTGCGCCGCGCCGCCCAGCCCTTCATGGTGACCACCGCCGCCGGTGTGGCGCACGAACTGGCGGGCGCGCCCGCCGCGAAGTGCTACCGCCTGCTCCTCGCCGAGACCCCCGACGGCCGCGTCGTCGGCACCACGCAGGTCGGCCTCGCGTACGACAGCCCCGAGCCCGGCCAGTCGTTCCTGAACGTCTACGTCGACCCCGCGCACCGGGGCCTCGGCGCGGGGAGCGCGCTGCTGCGCGCGGCCGAGGAGCACCTCGCGGCGCGGGGCGCCGTGGACGCGTACGCCTGGGTCATCGACGAGCCCGCCCACCGGGCCTTCGCCGAACGGCGCGGCTACCGCACCGGGCGCTCCGCGCACTTCCTGCGCCTGGACCTGGCGGCCGCCGCCCTGCCGCCGCTCCCCCGCACCCTGCCCGCCGGGGTGGAGCTGCTGCCCGGCTCCGCCTTCGCCGCCGATCCGCGCCCGCTGTTCGAGGCCGACGCCGAGGTGGCGTCCGACGAGCCGGGCGACGTACCGACGGCGCTGAACGACTACCAGGACTGGCTGGACGGCATCTGGCACGACCCGTCCCTCGACCACGAACTGACCACGGTCGCCCTGGTCGACGGGGCGGTGGCCGCCTTCTCGGCCGCCCGGACCGACGGCCGCACCCGCTACTCCTCGGCGATGACCGGCACCCTGCGCGCCCACCGGGGCCGCGGGCTGGCCAAGCTCGCCAAGAACGACTCCCTCCACCGGGCCCGCGCGGCCGGGTACACGGAGGCGTTCACCGGCAACGACACCGGCAACGGGCCGATGCTCGCGGTCAACGACTGGTTCGGATACGAGATCTGCGCGACCGAGACGCGCTACGCGAAGAAGCTGGGAGCCACACCGTGACCACCGCATGGACCGTCACCCTGACCAAGGCCGGCCGCACCAAGATCAGTTACCCGGCGGTGGAGGTGTCCGACGACGGGGACCGCATCTCCGTGCGCGCGCCCTGGGCGGCGAAGGACGTGCGGGACTTCGGGTTCGTGCGCTTCGAGCCGGGCGACGTGTTCGTCGAGCACTTCTGGCGCACGCGCTGGTTCGCGGTCAAGGAGGTGTGGAGCGGCGGAGGCGTCCTGAAGGGCTGGTACTGCGACGTGACCCGCCCGGCGGTGGTCCGCGGGGGCGAGATCGTCGTCGACGACCTGGACCTGGACCTGTGGGTACCGGCGGACGGCGGCCCCGCCCTGCGGCTGGACGAGGACGAGTTCGCGGCGAGCGGCCTCACCACCACCGACCCGGAAGCCGCCGCCCAGGCCGTCCGCGCCCTCGACACCCTCGACGAACAGGCCCGCTCGGCCACGGGCCTGTCCGCGCTGCTCGTCTGACGGGGCATTTCGGGGCCCTTTCTGTGGGCCCGCTTAGCCCTTCCTTAAAGGGACCCTAAGGATCGTCGGCGGGGCCCGGATCCCGGGGTCGGGGCGGGTTCGGCGGGCTAGTTTGGCGGGGCCGGGGAGGGCCGGTCGCGGCGTCGGGAACCCGATTCGGGGGGCGGCGCCGCACCGCCCGGCCCGTTCCGCCGGCACACCCCCGCCTTGCGCCCGAAGGAGATCCACCCATGCCCGCATCCCGTCGCCGCACCGCCGTCCGTATCGCCTCCGCCGGTCTCGCCCCGCTCGCGGTGGCCGCGTACGCCGCCGGGCCCGCGGTGGCCCACGGTTCGATGACGGACCCGGTCAGCCGGGTGGCCGCCTGCTACGCGGAGGGGCCCGAGTCCCCGAAGTCGGCGGCGTGCAAGGCCGCCGTGGCGGCGAGCGGGGCACAGGCGTTCTACGACTGGAACGCGGTGAACATCGCCAACGCCGCCGGCCAGAGCAAGAAGCTGATCCCGGACGGGCAGCTGTGCTCGGCGGGCAACAGCAAGTACAAGGGCCTGGACCTGGCCCGCGCGGACTGGCCGGCCAGCCCGATGACGGCCGGGCCGCACACCTTCCGCTACAAGGGCACCGCCCCGCACAAGGGCTCCTTCGAGCTGTACGTGACGAAGGACGGCTACGACCCGACGAAGCCGCTGAAGTGGTCCGACCTGGAGCCCGCGCCCTTCGCGAAGGCCACGGACCCGGGCATGCAGAACGGCGACTACGTCTTCGGCGGGACGGTCCCGAAGAAGACGGGCCGTCACCTGATCTACAGCGTCTGGCAGCGCTCGGACAGCCCCGAGGCCTTCTACACCTGCTCGGACGTCGTCTTCGGCAAGGACGGCGGAGCGGGCGCCGGTACGGGGACCACCCCGGGCGGCAAGCCGAGTACGCAGCCCTCCGCCCGGCCCGGCGCCAAGCCCTCCGCAGCGCCCGCCGCCGGCGAGGACGTCCCGCCGGCCAAGGCGCCGACGGACGAGCAGATCTCCGACGGCGCGGGCAAGTCCACGGTGGAGCACGGCGGCCACGGCGACAACGACCCGAAGACGAACGGCGCGACGGGCACCTCCCCGATCCCCTCGGCCCCCTCCTCCCCGTCCCCGTCCGCCCTCCAGGGGGACAACCTCGCGCAGACGGGCGGCAACGGCGCCACCCCGGCGATCGCTGTCGCCGGGGCGGGGGTCCTGGCCGTGGGTGCGGCCGTGCTGTTCGGCCTGGCCCGCCGCCGGTCGGCGACCGGGCGTCCCGGCCGCTGACGGTGGTGAGGCGGACCGCCTGCGCGTCAGTCGAAGACCGACACGCAGGTGGTCCGTTCGGCGTGCGCCGGGTCGAGGGCGTTGAGCGCCTCGTGCCAGGCGATCCGGTCGGTGAGGCCGATGGTCACGTGCTCGGAGAGGTCCACCGCGCACAGGTCCTGGAGCAGGACGTTGTGTACGTTCGGCCCGTCGAGGAACTGGCTGCGGTAGGGGGTGACCACCTCGTCGTAGCGGGTGGCGATCACCGTGTACTTGACGCCGGGGACGGTGTCGCCGCCCTCGTTCAGCTTGTTCTGGAAGGGGGATCCGACGATCTGGTCGGCGAGCCCGGGGGTGGCGGTGCTGATCAGGTCCCGGGCTCCGGGGAAGTACGGGAGCAGCTGGGTGAGTCCGGACAGGGTGGTGCCGTGGTTGTCGGGGGCGAGCCCGACGAGCGCGTTGACCTTGGTGGCGCCGCCCAGGAACTTCAGGTAGTAGCGCGGCATCATGCCGCCCTGGGAGTGGCCGACGAGATCGGCCTTGGCGGCGCCGGTGGAGGCCAGCACCTTGTCGACGAACACCCCGAGCTGGCCTGCGGACTTGTCGATGGGACCGAGGCCGTTGAAGAGGGGTACGCCGGGCAGCTGTCCGTAGTCGAGGGAGTAGACGCAGTACCCGCGGTGGACGAGATACGGCGCGAACCCGAGCCAGTTGTCGACGGAGTTGCCGAACGTGCCGTGGACGAGGACGACGGGGCGCGGGTGCGCGGCGGACGGTTTGCAGGACCAGTCGTTCCAGCCGCTGCTGGGGCCGGACGCGGCCTGCGCGGCGCCGGTGGGGGCGACGAGGGCGGCGGCGGCGAGGGTGAGGACGGCCAGCGGACGGAGCAGGCGTCTCCAGGGCAGCATCGTGTGATCTCCTTGCGGGTCAAGGGGAATGCGTGGGGGTTCGTCCCGTGATCCGGATCACAAGGGGAGCTGCTGACCGCTAAATTACGGGCGGGTAGCAAGACTGGGAAGTTACGCGGCGGTAAAAACTCTCGTGTCGAGTCCCGCTCCAGCCCCGCTCCGGAACAATGAACGCCCCTGAACCCCGACGTGAGGTGATCACGGTCATGCAGACGGCCCCCGGTGCCGGTACCGCCCTGGCCGCCCCGACGGCCCTGGCGGCCGATCCACTGGTCGCGGCCGTCACGGAGACCGCGGTACGGGTCCTGCGGCCGGAGGCGGAGCGCACCGCCGAGGCCGGGGTGCCGCGTACGCACCTGGACGCGCTCGCCGCGTGCGGCGCGTACGGGCTGACCGGATACGAACCGGACCCGGCGGGCGGGCTCACGGCCCGTCAGGTGGGCCGGGAGGTGCACGAGGTGCTGGCGGCCGTGGACCCGTCGACCTGGTTCGTGTGGACGCAGCACGTCCCGGCCGTCAAGGGGCTGCTGGCGGCGGACGGCCCCCTGCCCGCGGAGTGGCTGCCCGCGCTGCGGAGCGGTGAGCGGCGCGCCACGGCGGGTTTCGCCTTCCTGCGCCGTCCGCGACCGCCGGTCACCGCCGAGCGAGTGCCCGGCGGGTGGCGGCTGGAGGGGCGGGTGCCGTGGGTGACGGGCTGGGGCCTGGCCGACGCCGTGTACGTGGGCGCGGTCACCCCGGCCGACGAGGCGCTGTTCGCCCTGCTCGACTGCGCCCCGGGCGGCGGGCTCGACGCCGTCGGCGGGGCCCCGCTGTGGGCGATGGGCGGTACGCACACGGCCACGGTCGAGCTGCGCGGGGTCCGCGTACCCGATGCCCGGGTGGTCGGGCGGACGCCGCGGGCCGACTGGATCCGGGCGTACGACCTGGAGAACGCCGACGCCCAGCCGGCCGTCTTCGGGCAGCTCCGGGCCACCGCCGACTTCCTGCTCCAGTCACCCCCGTACGAGGAACTCGGCCTGCGGCTCGCACGGAAGACCGCCCGGCTGCGCGCCGAGGCCTATGCCCTTCGGGACGGGCCGGCGTCGGGGGAGGCGACCGGGGAGCGGCTCGCCCTGCGGGCGGCTTCGCTGGACCTGGCCGTACGGGGGGCCGCGGCGTGCGTGGCCGTGGCCGGGGGGCGGGCGATCCAGTTCGGGCACACCGCGGGGCGGCTCTCGCGGGAGGCGCAGTTCCATTTGATCCAGGCCCAGACGACTCCGCTCCGCACGGAGACGGCGCACCGGCTGCTGGCCGACCTGGACGACTGAGCCTGGCTTTCTGGGGCTCCGCCCCAGACCCCGCGCCTCAAACTCCCCCGGCTACCGCTGGGAGGTGCCCCCGGGCGAGGCTGGATTGGGGGGCCCGTGCCCTGAAAGTTGCCGCAGGGCGGACCGTGCCCGGGCCGAAGCGGGCGTTGGCCCGGTCGATGGCGGCTTCGGCCGTGAGGCGGGATTCGCGGGCGGGGTCCAGGGAGAGCTGGCGGGCCGCGTGCTGCGCGCCGGTGAGGTCCTCGGCGCGCAGCACCATGCCGGTGAGCCGGGCCCGTTGCAGGCCGGCCGCGTCCATCAGCCGGTACGCGAGGGTGCGCAGGTCCTCGTCGTGGGCGGAGGGTTCGGGCAGCCGCCGGGACTTCTCCCAGCGGGTACCGCCCGCGAACTGCAGGGTCAGGGACAGGGAGCGGGCGGCCTGGCGGCGGCCGCGCAGGCCCGCGCCGAGCCGGACGACGAGCGCGAGGAGGGCGGCGCGGGCGTGCGGGCCGTCGAGTTCCTGGCGGGTGAAGCTGGTCCGGACGGAGGCCGACGGGGGCAGGTCGCGCGGGGTGACCGGGCGCGGGTCGATGCCGCGGGCGCGTTCGGCGACGAGCCGTCCGGCCCGTTTGCCGAGGATCCGTTCGAGGACGCCGGGCGGGACCCGGGTGAGGGCCCCGACGGTGTGCAGCCCGTAGCCGCGCAGGGCGTCGGCCTGGCGGGACCCGAGCCCGTACAGCGCTTCCACGGGCAGCGGGGAGAGGAAGCCGGCCACCGCCGCCGCGTCGTCGGGGACGGCCAGGGTGCCGCCGGGTTCCGGGATCCGCGCGGAGGCCATGGCCGCGACGGCCCAGGTGCCCGCGACGCCGATGCGGACGTCGGCGGCGAGCCGGGCCACGGTGCGCAGCCGGACCACTTCGGCGATGCGCGCGGGGTCGGCGCCGAAGTACCGCTGGGCGCCCCGGACCTGGACGAGGGCCGCCCGCGGCGGCAGGGCCTGGACGAGCGGGGAGAACTCGCGCAGCAGGTCGAGGACGTCGCGGTAGCCCTCGGGGGTCAGGCCGGGGGCGCAGCGGACGTGCAGGACTCCCGTTCCGGAGCGGCTCATCCGGCGCTCCCGGGGCTGGAGTGCCACAGCTTGCGGCCGGTGGCGGCGCGGTCCCCGGGCGGCTGGAGGTCGGCCCACGGGTTCATCTCGTAGCCGGTCGGGAGGTGGATGCGGCGGCCGTTGTCGGCGCTTCCCGCGGCGGGCGGGGGCTGCGCGAGGCGGGCGGTGACGGCTTCGAGGCCGCTGCGGTCGCGCAGTTCGGCGAGCTCGGCGAGGTTCCAGGCGGCCGCTCCGACGACGCTCAGGCTCTGCGGGCCGCGCCGCTGTACGACGCCTCGTACCAGGAGCAGGAAGGAGTGGAAGACGGTGTGGGCGCAGGCTTCCTGGCTGTCGTCGAAGAAGGCGAGGTCGACGAGGCCGGTGCCGTCGTCGAGGGTGGTGAAGACGACCCGCTTCCCGGAGCGGATCGGCGGGGTCTGGGTGGCGGCCTTGGCACCGGCGACGAGGACGGTCCGGCCGTGTGCGGTGTCGCGCAGGCGGCGGGCCGGGACGACGCCGAGTTCGGCGAGGAAGGCGTGGTGGTCCCCCATGAGGTGGCGGGAGGCGTCCATGCCGAGGACGCCGAGTTCGGCGCTGAGGCGTTCGGCTTCGGTGAGGTCGGGCAGGCCGACGGGGGCGGTGGAGCGGCCGCCGCCCAGCGGCAGCTGGGTTCCGCCCCCGGTTCCGCCCCGGGCTCCGGCGGCGCGCTGGGCGCCGTGGAGTTCGCTCACGTGGAGGAGCAGGTCGCGGCGGTTGGCGCCGAAGGCGTCCAACGCGCCGACCTGGGCGAGGCGTTCGGCGACCGGGCGGCCCGGGTGGGCGCGGTTCCAGAAGTCGCGGAGCGAGGCGTAGGGCTGCCCGGCCTCGATGCGCAGGGCTTCGGCCTCGCTGATGCCGTGGACGTCGGCGAGGGCGAGCCGCAGGCCCCACTGCTCCGGATCCTCGGACACCAGTTCGATGTGATGGGCGACCGCCGAGCGGTTCACGTCCAGCGGCAGCACCGGCACGCCCCGGCGCCGGGCGTCGGCCAGCAGCAGCCGCTTGGGGTACATCCCGGGGTCGTGGGTGAGCAGTCCGGCGTAGAAGGCGGCCGGGTGGTGGGTCTTGAGCCAGGCCGACTGGTACGTGGGCACGGCGAAGGCCACGGCGTGCGCCTTGCAGAAGCCGTAGCTGCCGAAGGCCTCGACGATCTCCCAGGTGCGGGCGATCACCTCCGGCGGGTAGCCGCGCGAGGCCGCCGCCGCCGCGAACCAGACCTTGATCCGGCCCTGGGAGTCCGGGTCGGACAGGCCGCGCCGGACCCGGTCGGCCTCGGCCCGTCCGCAGCCGGTCATGACGTGCACGATCTCGATGATCTGCTCGTGGAAGACGACGACCCCGTAGGTCTCGCGCAGCGCGTCGGCGAGGTCGGGGTGCGGGAAGCGGACGGGGGCCCGCCCGTGCCGGGCCTCGATGAAGGGGCGCACCATGTCGGCGGCCACCGGGCCCGGCCGGAAGAGGGAGATGTCGACGACGAGGTCGTGGAAGGCGGTCGGCTGGAGCCGTCCCACGAGGTCGCGCTGGCCCGGGGACTCGATCTGGAAGCAGCCCAGCGTCTCGGCGGAGCGGATCAGTTCGTACGTCGGCTCGTCGCCCGGCGGCACCTGCGCCGGGTCGTCCAGGTCGAGTTCCCGCCCCGTCGTGCGCCGCACTTCCGCGACCGCGTGGGCCATCGCGGACTGCATCCGCACGCCCAGGACGTCGAGTTTGAGCAGTCCGAGGTCCTCCACGTCCTCCTTGTCGAACTGGGACATGGGGAAGCCCTCGCCGCTGGTGGGGACCACCGGGGTGCGGGCGAGGAGGGTGGCGTCGGAGAGCAGGACCCCGCACGGGTGCATGGCGGTGCCGCGCGGCAGCGCGTCCAGGGCCTCGACGAGGTCCCACATCCGCTCGTACGCCGCGCCCCGCACGTCGTCCCGTACGCCGCGCAGTTCCGGGAGTTCCTCCAGCGCTGCGCGGGCGTCGCGGGCGCGGATGTGCGGGAAGGCCTTGGCGAGGCGGTCGACGGTGGCGGGCTCCATGGACAGGGCGGCGCCGACGTCGCGGATGGCGTGGCGGACCCGGTAGGTCTCGGGCATGGCGACGGTGGCGACGCGTTCGGTGCCGAAGCGGGCGATGATCCGGCGGTAGACCTCCAGTCTGCGGGCGGATTCCACGTCGATGTCGATGTCGGGCAGGACGCGGCGGCGCTTGGACAGGAAGCGTTCCATCAGCAGGCCGTTGGCGACGGGGTCGGCGTGCGCGATGCCGAGGAGGTGGTTGACGAGGGAGCCGGCGCCGGAGCCGCGGGCGGCCACCCTGATGCCCATCTCGCGTACGTCGTCCACGACTTGGGCGACCGTCAGGAAGTAGGAGGCGTAGCCGTGGTGGGCGATGACGTCGAGCTCCTCGTGCATCCGCTCCCAGTACGCGGGGTCGTCGGCGTGGCCGCGCAGCACCATGCCCGCCGCGGCGCGGGAGGCGAGGACCCGCTGGGCGGTGCGGTGGGCGGCGCCGACGAGGCGGGCCTCGGGGAAGTGCACGGAGCCGATGCCGAGGTCGTCCTCGGGGTCGACGGAGCAGGCCTCGGCGGTGTCCCGGGTCCGCGCGAGCAGCCGGCGGGCGTCGGCGGGGCGCAGGCCGGCGGCCCGGGCGATCCGGTCGGCGGCCTCGGCCATGCGGCCCGGGTCCTTGAGCCAGCGCTCGCCGCCGTCGAGGGGGCCCCGGGGGTCGACGGGGACCAGGCGGCGGGCGGCGTCGAGGACGTCGGCGACCGGGCCCTGGCCGGGGTCGGCGTAGCGGGCGGCGTTGGTGAGCACGGCCGTCACGCCCTGTTCGGCGGCGAAGCCGACGGTGCGGGCGGCCAGCCGCAGGGAGCCGGGGCCGGTGCCGGTGCGGCCGTGGTCGACGGCCTCCAGGCGCAGGGCGTCGCCGTAGACCTCCCGCCAGGGCGCGAGCAGCCGGGCCGCCCGGTCGGGCCGCCCCGCGGCGAGCGCCCGCCCCACCTCGGACCCGGGCCCGAGCAGCACGAACACGCCCTCCCCACGCAGCGCCTCCCAGGCCACCACCGGCGCCCCGTCGGCCCGCGCGAAGGCGCCCACCCCGGATCCGCCCCCGACGCCCGGCCCGGCCGGGGCATGGGCGGCGGTGACCATCCGGCAGAGTTCCGCCCAGCCGGTGGCGCCGTCGCGGGCCAGGAAGACGGCTCGCGGGGCGGACTCGTCGACGAAGGCACCGCCCTTGACCGGGACCCGCCGCCGGTACGAGGCCTCACCGGCGCCGCCCGCGGGAGCTCCGGCCCGGCCCCCGGCGAGCGACCCCGCAGGGGACCCGGCGGGGGACACCGCCAGGTCCACCCCGAAGAGGGGCCGGATCCCGGCCTTCGCCGCCGCCTTGGCGAACCGCACCGTGCCCGCGAGGGTGTCGCGGTCGGTCAGGGCGAGGGCGTCCATGCCCCGCTCGACGGCGCGTTCCGCCAGCCGCTCCGGGTGCGAAGCTCCGTACCGCACGGAGAACCCCGAAACGGTGTGCAGATGCGTAAAACCAGGCACCCGCGGCCTCCTGCTTCGCTCGAATCAACACCTCCCCCGCCTCCACCATAGAGCAATTCGAATATCCGTGCGAAACAATTGTTCGATCATCCATTTAGTCCTCCCCTGCTGCGCCCGGCCCCCGCCGCGCCGAGCGTGAGGGCATGATCCAGCGCACCGACAGCACCCCCGCAGGTCCGTCCGGCGGGTTCCTCGCCGAGGTCAAGGACGCCGTGACCGCCCGGGCGGCCCTGCTGGTCCTGGGCGTCCTGGCCCTCCAGCTGGCCTTCATCACCTCCTACATCGGGGCCTTCCACCACCCGGAGCCGCACGAGATCCCCCTCGCGGTGGCCTCCCCCGTGGAGCAGGTCGCCCGGCAGTCGGCGCAGCGGCTCGACGGCCTCCCCGGCAGACCCCTCGATCCGCGCGCGGTCGAGAACGAGGTCGCGGCCGTCACCCTGGTCCAGAACCGGGAGGTCGACGGCGCGCTGGTCATCGACCCGGAGGGCACGACCGACCGCCTGCTCGTCGCCGGCGGCGCCGGAGCCTCCCTCTCCCAGGCCCTGGAAGAGGTCGTCGGCGCGGTGGAGAAGGCCCAGGGGCGCACCGTCCGCGTCGTCGACGTGGCCCCCGCCGCCCAGGGCGACGCCCGCGGGCTCAGCTCCTTCTACCTGGTCGTCGGCTGGTGCGTCGGCGGCTACCTGTGCGCCGCGATCCTCGCGATCAGCGCCGGGGCGCGGCCCGCCAACATCCACCGCGCCGTCATCCGGCTCGGCGCGCTGCTGCTGTACTCCCTCGCCGCCGGACTGCTCGGCGCGGTCATCGCCGGCCCGGTGCTGGACGCGCTGCCCGGCTCCCTCGTGGCCCTGTGGGGCCTGGGCACCCTGGTCGTCTTCGCGGTCGGCGCGATCACCCTGGCCTTCCAGGGGCTGGCGGGCGTGGTCGGCATCGGCCTGGCCATCCTGCTGGTCGTGGTGTTCGGCAACCCGAGCGCGGGCGGCGCCTACCCGTACCCGCTGCTGCCGCCGTTCTGGAGCGCGATCGGCCCGGCCCTGCCGCCGGGCGCCGGTACGTACACCGCCCGCTCCATCGCGTACTTCCACGGCAACGGCGCCCTCGGGCCGATGCTCGTGCTCGCCGCCTGGGCGGTGGCCGGCGCCGCTGTCACCCTGGGCTGCGCGGTCGTGCGCCGGGGCAGGCCGGGGGCCGCCGTGGGCAGCGGACTGCCCGACGACGACCCGTCCGTACCCCGCTTCGCGGGCGACGCGGAGGAGCACCCGGAGGCGTGAGCGGGGTTCAGGCGCGGTGGACGACCTCGCCCGCCACCACCACCGTTTCGGCGACCGTGCCCGGGATCTCGGACGGCGGGACGGCGAGGATGTCCCGGGACAGGATCACGAAGTCCGCGGCCTTGCCGACGGTGAGGGAACCGCGCTCCGCCTCCAGGAAGTTGGCGCGGGCGGAGCCCATCGTGTAGCCGTACACCGCCGTCTCCACGTCCACCGTCTCCTGCGGCTGCCACGGTTCGCCCCCGCCGAGCGGGCGGCGCGTCACGGCCGTGTAGATGCCGACCATGGGGTCCATCTCGGCGACGTTCCAGTCGCTGGAGAAGGCCAGCGGCGCGCCCGCCTCATGCAGGCTCCGCATGGGCCAGGCCTTGTGCCAGCGGTCCTCGCCGACGTTCTCGGCCCAGTCCTGGCCGGGGCCCGCGATCTCGGGCGCGCAGTGCCGCGGCTGCATGCAGGCGACCACCCCGAGCTCCGCGAAGCGCGGTACGTCCGCCGGGTCCAGGCACTCCACGTGCACCACCTGGTGGCGGGCGTCGCGCGGGCCGTTGACCGTACGGGCGTGCTCCACCGCGTCCAGGACGGTGCGGATGCCCCGGTCGCCGGTGGCGTGCACGAAGCACTGGAAGCCGCGTGCGTCCAGCTTCGCCAGCAGGTCCGCGAACTCCGCGGCCGGGTAGAAGGTCTCGCCCCGGTGGTGGCCGCAGCCGGCGTAGGGCTCCAGCAGCGCGGCCGTACGGGGCTCCACCACGTCGTCGATGTACAGCTTGAGCGGGCCCACCCGCAGCCGGTCCCCGGCGAACCGCCGTGCCGCTTCGGCGAATTCGTCCAGGTCGGCGTCGTCCGTACCGCGCGGGTGGAACAGCGCCGCCACGATCCGCGAGCGCAACCGGCCCTCGGCCCGGGCCCGTTCGAAGAGTTCCAGGTCGTCGAGGGAGTTCTGCGGCTCCACGACCGTGGTGATGCCGAAGCCGATCGCGTCGTCGAGGCTCTTGGCGAGCCGCCCGTACTGCCGGTCCGGCGAGGCCCACGGCACGCCCAGCCCGCGCAGCGCCCGGTGGCCGTCCCGGGAGAGGCCCTTGACGGCGAAGTCCTTGACGAAGCCGGTGGGCTCTGCGGTCTCCGGGTCGACTTCGGCGGTGCCGAAGGGGAGGTCCGTGTTGTCCCGCGAGATCCCGAGCCGGCGCAGGGCGGCCGTGTTCAGCCAGGCCGTGTGGACGTCGTACGAGAGGACGAAGGCGGGGACGTCGCCGGTGACCGGGTCCAGGTCGGCGGCGGTGGGCATCCGCCCGCCCGGGATGGCGGAGTAGTCGAAGGCCTCGGCCTCGATCCATTCGGCGTCGGGGTGCTGCGCCTGCCAGGCCCGTATCCGCTCCTGGATGCCCTCCAGGGTGCGCACCCCGGCCAGCTGGACGCAGTCCGCGTCGGAGCCGAGCCGTACGTGGTTGTGGGCGTCGACGAACCCGGGCAGGACGAGACGGCCGCCCGCGTCGATCCGCTCGGTGCCCGGCCCGGCCCAGGCCTCGGCCCCGGCGTCCGGGCCGACCCAGACGATCACCCCGTCGCGGACGGCGAGGGCTTCGGCCCCGGGCAGCGCGGGGTCCACGGTGTGGATGCGGGCACCGGTGAGCAGCAGGTCGGCGGGGAGGGGGCGGGGCATGGCGGGCTCCAGGGTGGTGCGGGCGTACGGGCGGAGGGGCAGACGGCGGGGCGTACGGGTGGAGGGCGGCCGGCGGGGGCGTACGGCCGGCCGGTCAGGCGGCGGGGGCGTACGCGGGGAGGCGGCGGCGGGCGAGGGCCCAGTAGGCGAGCCCGGAGACCACCGAGCCGAGCAGGGTCAGGTCGGCTCCGCCGAGCGGGGCCACGAGCGGTCCGGTCCACAGCTCGGAGTCGCAGGTCAGGGCGGCGAAGACCAGGCCGGCGAGGAGGGCTGTCATCCCGGCGGGGTGGTAGCCGGAGCGGTACCAGTAGGCGCCCTCCTCCCCGGCGTGCAGGGCTTCGGCGTCGTAGCGGCAGCGGCGCAGCAGCATGTCGGCGAGGAAGACGCCGCCCCAGGGGGCGAACACGATGATCAGGAGGGAGAGGAAGGAGAGCAGGGAGGTGGTGAAGTCGGTCAGGAACAGCGCGGCGAGCGAGCCGGCGGCGGTGACGGCGGCGCTGATGCCGAGCGCGCGGGCCCGGCTCCACGGGATGCCGAGGACCTGGAGGTTCAGGCTGGACGAGTAGAGCGTGATGATCGAGTTGGTGACGGAGCCGCCGAGGACGAGGGCCAGGAACAGCGGCTGGAACCAGCCGGGCAGCAGGCTCTCGGCGCCCGCGACGGCGTCGGTCATGTCGGTGCGGGTGGCGGCGGCGACGCCCGCGACGCCGAGGGCGACGGAGGAGAGGAACCCGCCGAGGGCGCCCGCCCAGGTGATCGACTTCAGCGAGGTGTCGCGGGGCAGGTAGCGGGTGTAGTCCGCGGGCATCGGCAGGTACGAGAACGGCCCGGCCAGCGTCACCACGAAGGCCAGGCTCCAGCCGGACAGTCCGGGCGCGGCGGCCGCGGCGGAGGTGTCGGCGCCGGGCAGGACGAAGACGAGCAGCGCGCCGAAGCCGAGGGCGAGCACGTACGCCGCCCAGCGCTCGGCGAACTGCACGGTGGCGTGGCCCCACATGGCGACGGCGAAGGTGAGCGCGAGGGTGATCCCGAGGGCGAGGGCGCGGACCGCCCGGCCGTCGCCCAGGCCCACTTCGGCGAAGAACAGCTCCAGCGCCAGGGTGCCCACGACGGTGTTGACGACGGTGTAGCCGATGCTCACCACCCAGTTCAGGACCCCGGCGGGGAAGTTGCCGCGGACCCCGAAGGCGGCGCGGGAGATGACGAGGGTGGCGGTGCCGGTGCGGATGCCGCCGAGGCCCGCGGCACTGATGGCGAGGAAGGACAGTCCACCGGCCACGATCACGGCGGTGGCCTGCCAGAAGGAGAGCCCGAAGGCGACGGCGAGGGCGCCGTTGATCACGTAGGTGAAGGTGAGGTTGGAGCCGAACCAGAGCCAGAAGAGGTCCTTGGCGCTGCCGTGGCGTTCGGCGTCGGGAATGGGGTCGATCCCGTGGGTCTCGACCCGGAACACCTCGTCGACGTCGGTGATCTCCTGCTGTCCCATGACGGACCCCTGACCTTGAATGGCGTTCTAGGTTCTTGAACGGCATTCAAGATGCGGTGCCGGGCCGGGCCCCGTCAAGACCCTGTCCGGGATAAGGTCGGGCCAGGTGATCCGGAAGGGCGGAACGGTGGCGGGAGCGGCGCGACGGCGCGACGGGCGGATCGCCCAGGAGCGGATGCTCGAAGAGGCCATGGCGGCCATCGCCGAGAACGGGCTCGCGACGCTCACGATGTCGGCGCTGGCGGAGCGGCTCGGCACCAGCGGCGGCCACATCCTGTACTACTTCGGCAGCAAGGACCGCCTCCTGCTGGAGGCCCTGCGCTGGAGCGAGGAGCAGCTGGCCGTCGAGCGCCGGGCCCTGCTCGGCCGCCGGGTGACCGCCTCCCGCAAGCTCGCGCTCTTCCTGGAGCTGTACCTCCCCGAGGGGCCGCGCGACCCGCGCTGGACGCTGTGGATCGAGCTGTGGGCCCGTACGGCCTCCAACGAACCGCTGAAGGCCGCCCAGGAGGAGATCGACGAGGGGTGGCAGCGGGACCTGGAGGCGCTCCTGGCCAAGGGCGTGGAGCAGGGCCGGTTCGCCCCCGTGGACGTGCCCGCCCGGGCCTCGGAACTGCTCGCGCTGCTGGACGGGCTGAGCACCCGGGTCGTCCTCGGCCAGCGCGGCGCGGACCGCGCCCGGGCGCTGGAGCGGGCCCGCTCGGCGGCGGCGCTGCTGGTCCCGGCCCCGCTGCGGGTGCCGTCGGCGTAGCCCGCACATGCAGAGCCCGCCCGGGCCTGGGCGGCCGGGGCGGGCTCTTCCGCGTTCAACGGGGGGTCACTTCCTCTTGGCGGCCTTCGTCGCCGGGGCGCCCTGCGGGTTGCCGTAGTACGCCTGGCGCATCAGCTGCTCCATGTCCTCGATCATCGGCATCCGCGGGTTGGCGGGGGCGCACTGGTCGGCGTAGGCGTTCATGGCCTGGACGGGCAGGGCCTCGATGAAGGCCGTCTCCTCGACGCCCTCCTCGGCGAAGGAGGCGGGGATCCCGCACTGGGTGCGGAGCTCCTCGACGGCCCTGGCGTAGGACTCGACGCCCTCGGCCGGGGTGGCGGCCGGCAGGCCGAGCGTCTTCGCGATCTCCTGGAAGCGCTCCGGGGCCCGGTAGACCTCGGCCTTCGGCCACGGGGTGGCCTTGTGGGAGACCGTGCCGTTGTGGCGGATCACGTGCGGCAGCAGGATCGCGTTGGTGCGGCCGTGGGCGACCTTGAAGGTGTTGCCCAGGGTGTGGGCCATGGCGTGCACCAGGCCGAGGAAGGCGTTGGCGAACGCCATGCCCGCGACGGTCGAGGCGTTGTGCATCCTCTCCCGCGCCTCGGGGTCATGGGGGCCGTCGACGACGCAGCGCCGCAGGTTCTCGAAGATCAGCTTGATCGCCTGGAGGCAGAGGCCGTCCGTGTAGTCGTTGGAGTACGCGGACACGTACGCCTCGGTGGCGTGGGTCAGGGCGTCGAAGCCGGAGTCCGCGGTGACGGTGGCCGGCAGGCCCATCGGCAGGACCGGGTCGACGATGGCGACGTCCGGGGTCAGCGCGTAGTCGGCGAGCGGGTACTTCCGGGCCGCGGCCGGGTCGGAGATGACGGCGAAGGGGGTGACCTCGGAGCCGGTGCCGGAGGTGGTCGGGATGGCGACCATCGTGGCCTTCTCGCCGAGCGGGGGGAACTTGTAGGCGCGCTTGCGGATGTCGAAGAACTTCTCCTTCGTGTCCCCGAACTCCACCTCCGGCCGCTCGTACATCAGCCACATGATCTTCGCGGCGTCCATCGGGGAGCCGCCGCCGAGGCCGATGATCGTGTCGGGCCGGAAGTCCCGCATCATCGCGGCGCCGGCCCGGACGGTGGACAGCTCCGGGTTGGGCTCGACGGTGTCGATGACCTGGATGGCGACCGCGCCGGGACGGGAGTTCAGGATGTCGGTGACCTTCCGCACGAACCCGAGGGCGACCATCGTCTTGTCGGTGACGATCGAGACCCGGCCGATGCCCTCCATCTCACCGAGGTAGCGGATGGAGTTGCGCTCGAAGTAGATCTTCGGCGGGACCTTGAACCACTGCATGTTGGTGGTGCGCCGTCCGATCCGCTTGACGTTGATCAGGTTCACCGCGGTGACGTTGCTGGACACCGAGTTGTGGCCGTAGGAGCCGCAGCCGAGGGTCAGGGAGGGCAGGAAGGCGTTGTAGACGTCGCCGATGCCGCCGAAGGTGGAGGGCGAGTTGGCGATGACGCGGACCGCCTTGACCTTCCTGCCGAACTCCTCGACGAGTTCGTCGTCCTCGGCGTGGATGGCGGCGCTGTGGCCCAGCCCGTGGAACTCGACCATCGCGGCGGCCAGTTCGAGGCCGTGCCCGGTGCCGGAGGCCTTCAGGGCGGCCAGCACCGGGGAGAGCTTCTCGCGGGTCAGGGGCTCGCTCTCGCCGACCTCGTGGCATTCGGCGAGCAGGATGGAGGTTCCCTCGGGGACGGTGAATCCGGCCCGTTCGGCGATCCACCGCGGGGACTTGCCGACGACCGCCGGGTTCAGCCTGGCTCCGGCGCAGTCGGCGGCGTAGGCCGTCGTACCGAAGACGAACTGCTCCAGCTTGGTCTTCTCGGCGGCGGTGACCACGTGGGCGCCCAGGCGGCGGAACTCGGCGAGGCCCTTCTCGTAGACCTCCCGGTCCAGGATGACGGCCTGTTCGGAGGCGCAGATCATGCCGTTGTCGAAGGCCTTGGAGAGCACGATGTCGTGGATCGCGCGGGCCAGCTTGGCGCTCTTGTGGACGTACGCGGGGACGTTGCCCGCGCCGACGCCGAGGGCCGGCTTCCCGCAGGAGTAGGCGGCCTTGACCATGGCGTTGCCGCCGGTGGCGAGGATGGTGGAGACGCCCGGGTGGTTCATGAGGGCGCCGGTGGCCTCCATCGAGGGGTGCTCGACCCACTGGACGCAGTTCTCGGGGGCGCCGGCGGCCACGGCGGCGTCGCGCACGGTGCGGGCGGCCTCGGCGGAGCAGTGCTGCGCGGAGGGGTGGAAGGCGAAGACGATCGGGTTGCGCGTCTTCAGGGCGATCAGCGCCTTGAAGAGGGTGGTCGAGGTCGGGTTGGTGACCGGGGTCATGGCGCAGACGACACCGACGGGCTCGGCGATCTCGGTGATGCCGTTCAGCTCGTCGCGGCGGATGACGCCCGCCGTCTTCAGCCCGCGCATCGAGTTCACGACGTGCTCGCAGGCGAAGAGGTTCTTCACCGCCTTGTCCTCGAAGAGGCCGCGGCCGGTCTCCTCGACGGCCAGCCGCGCCAGTTCGCCGTGCCGGGCCAGCGCGGCCAGGGAGGCCTTCTTGACGATGTGGTCGACCTGCTCCTGGTCGAACGACTCGAACCGGCCGAGCGCCTCCAGCGCGCCCTCGACCAGCCCGTCCACCATCTCCTTGGCCTCCATGGCAGGAACTCCTTCATTTCGAACTTCCGGATGACTCAATTCGACACCCAAAAGCGGAAGCCGCCCTGCCGAAAAAGCCCTTTTCCGGCAGGCCGAAGGACCGTTCACCGCCGTTCACACCCTTTCGATCATCGATCTGACCTGGGCATATGACAGAGGACCTCAGACCCCTGTGCACTTGTGAAAACTTTCACAAGAATTTCCCGGGGATGCGGCCTACCGCATTCACCGGCCGGGGAGCACAATCACCCTGACTGCTCGCGTCGAGCGTGAGGGAGGGAGCGCGTGCGCAAAGAAGTGCGCACCGCGGACGGCCGCACCCTGATGGCGGAGCGCTGGGGCGACCCCGACGGCAAGCCCGTCTTCCTGCTCCACGGCACCCCCGGCAGCCGCCTCGGCCCGGCCCCCAGAGGCATGGTCCTCTACCAGCGCCGCATGCAGCTCATCGCCTACGACCGGCCCGGCTACGGCGGCTCCGACCGCCACCCCGGCCGCAGCGTCGCCGACGTGGCCCAGGACGTGGCCGCCGTCGCCGACGCCCTCGGCCTGGACACCTTCGCGGTGGCCGGCCGCTCCGGCGGCGGCCCCGGCGCCCTGGCCTGCGCGGCGCTGCTGCCGCACCGGGTCACCCGGACGGCCGCCCTGGTCCCCCTCGCGCCCCGGGACGCGGAGGACCTGGACTGGTTCGCCGGCATGGCCGCCTCGAACGTGCAGGAGTACACCACCGCCCACGACGACCCCGAGGAGCTGGCGGCCCGGCTCATCCCGCGCGCCGCCGGGATCCGCCAGGACCCGGGCCGGCTGCTCGACGAGCTGCGCCGGGAGCTCACCGACAACGACCGCATGATCGTCTCCGACGCGGGCCTGCGGTCGATGCTGCTGCGCAACTACCGCGAGGGGGTGCGCACTTCCGCCTGGGGCTGGATCGACGACGCCCTCGCCTTCAGCAGCCCCTGGGGCTTCGACCCCGCCGACATCCGCTGCCCCGTACTGATCTGGCACGGGGAACTCGACGTGTTCTCCCCGGTGGGCCACGCCCGCTGGCTCGGCCGCCGCATCCCCGGCGCGACCACCACCATCGACCCGGCCGCCGCGCACTTCGCGGCGCTGCGCGCGCTGCCCGACGTACTCACCTGGCTGCTGCGCGAACTCCCGGCCCCGCCGCTGGGCGAACAGCAGCCGGCCTAGGTCCCGTCCGTCAGCACCGCCCGGATCACGTGCCGGGCGTTGCGGGCCATCGCCTCGTTGGTCCCGCGGTAGTACGGCAGCGCGATCAGCGCCTGCGAGAGGGTCCGGCCCCGGCCGCGGGTCCAGGTCGCGTCGTCCACGCCGACCGCCGCGCGGAAGACCTCCCGGGCTCCGGCGGGCAGCAGGTTCCACGCCGGGAAGAGGTCGCAGGCCGGGTCGCCGACGCCCGCGCACCCGAAGTCGATCACCGCGCCGAGCCGGCCCCCGTCGACCAGCAGGTTGCCCGGCATCAGGTCGGCGTGCAGCCACACCGGCGGCCCGTCCCAGGCCGGGGCCCGCAGGGTCTCCTCCCAGACGGCCGTCGCGGCGTCGCAGTCGACGCCCTCCTCCGGGATCCCGCGCAGGGCCTCGATCGCCGCCCGCGTACCGGCGTCCTGCGCGGCGACCGGCCCGCCCCGGTGGGCCGGCGGCGCCCCGGGCAGGGTGACGCCCCGCATCGCCGTCACGAAGGCGGCCAGGTCCCCGGCCAGCGCCCCGGGCGCGCTCAGCGCCCCCGCCTCCGGGTTCTCCCCCGGCATCCACCGGTACACCGACCAGGGCCACGGGTACCCCTCGGCGGGCTCCCCCGCCCCGAGCACCTCGGGGACGGCCGCGGGCAGCCGGGGGGCGAGCCGGGGCAGCCAGTCCCGCTCCCTCGGCACGTCCTCGGCCCCGCCGCGCCCCCGCGGGAGCCGTACGGCCATGTCCCCGCCCAGCCGGTACACGTGGTTGACCGTGCCTCCGGAGGGGAACCGCGCCACCTCCAGCCCCGCCCACCGGGGGAACTGCCCGGCGACCAGCCGCCGTACGAGGTCCTCGTCGACGGCCTCCGGGCCGGGCCGCGTCCGCGCTGTGTCCATGACCGTCATCCGACCGGCGCCGCCGCCCGGCGTCAAACCCTTTTCCCGCCGCCCCGACCTGCGGTGACGCGCGGCCGGGCACCCCCCTCAGAAATTGGATCTTGCCGTCCGGCGAACGGCCGAATACGGCACCTTGAGAATTGCGCCACGCTTTCTATAGAACGCTTGACCAAGCGTCATGTCTCGGTTGCCAATGGGGTGTGGACGAGTAAAGTCCACGCTTGACAGCAGCAACGCGCTGATGTCATTCCCGCCCATTTCAGATGGCCTCCCCGAGGACGGTGTCGTGAACACTTCCGCAACCCCCCCGACCAGCACGGTCAAGGACCGCCGGGTCCCGCTCGCGAAGATCGACGTACGCGGCGCTTCGGCCGCCGCGGCACTCGGCCGGGTCCTTCCCTCGGAATCCGGCCGTCACGTTCAGGCACCGATCTTCAACTCTGCGCTCTGACACAGAAGTACGCGCTCTAGACTGGTGGAATGACCGGCCTGATCGCTTTCCGCGAGATCGTCCTGAAGGTTCACAGCAGATGCGATCTTGCTTGTGATCATTGCTACGTCTACGAACACGCAGATCAGAGCTGGCGAGCCCGGCCGAAAGTGATCTCCCCCGGGGTCGTTTCCCAGACCGCGTCGCGGCTCGCCGAACATGCCCGTGACCATGCAATCCCCTCCGTCACGGTGATTCTCCACGGAGGGGAACCCCTGTTGGCGGGCCCCGCCCGACTACGGCTCGTGTGCGAGGAGTTCACCCGCGCGCTCGCCGGAACCGCGGCCCTGGACCTGCGGATCCACACCAACGGCCTCCAGCTCAGCCCCCGTTACCTGGACCTCTTCGCCGAGTACGGCGTCCGGGTGGGCATCTCCCTCGACGGGGACCGCGCGGCCAACGACCGCCACCGCCGCTTCGCGGACGGCCGGACGAGCCACCCGCTGGTGCTGGCCGCCGTGGCCCTGCTCCGCTCGGAGCCCTACCGCCACCTCTACCAGGGCCTCCTGTGCACCGTGGACGTGGCCAACGACCCCGTCGCCGTCCTGGACGCCCTGGTCGAACTGGAGCCGCCCCGGGTCGACTTCCTGCTCCCCCACGCCACCTGGCAGACCCCTCCGGTCCGGCCCGACGGCGCGCCCGACGCGTACGCGCGCTGGCTGCTGCGCGTCTTCGACCGCTGGGAGCAGCTGGAGCGGCCCGTTCCCGTACGGCTCTTCGAGTCCCTGCTGTCCACCCTGCGCGGCGGGCCCAGCCTGACGGAGTCCCTGGGGCTCGCGCCGACCGACCTCGTGGTCGTCGAGACCGACGGGACGCTGGAGCAGGTCGACTCCCTCAAGAGCGCCTTCGAGGGAGCCGCGGCCACCGGGTTCAACGTCTTCGACCACGCCTTCGACCTGGTCGCCGCCCACCCCGGGGTACGGGCCCGGCAACTGGGTCTGGCGGGCGTCAGCGGTACGTGCCGGCGGTGCCCGGTCGTACGTTCGTGCGGGGGCGGGCTGTACACCCACCGGTACGCCGAGGACGCGGACACCGGCGGGAGCTTCGACCACCCTTCGGTCTACTGCTCCGACCTGCGGGAACTGGTGGACGGGGTGGAGGGGCGCACGGCCGCCCGGGAGACCGCCCCGGAGCTGGCCGACGCGGGCGCACTGGCCCGGTCGCAGGAGGAGCTGACCCGGGTCCTGCTGGCCCGGCTGCACGCCGACCTCGGGCGGGACGCCGACTGGGCGCGGGCCTGGGAGCTGCTGGCCGCGGTGGAGGGGGCCGGGGAGGCGGGCGCGGACGCGCTGGACGCCGTACTGGACCACCCGTTCACCCGGACCTGGGTGCTGGAGGCCCTGGAGGCCGTGCGGGAGGGGAGGGCGGACGGGCCCGGCGCGGCGCGCAGGCTGGCCGCCCTGTCGGCCGCCGCGGTGCTGCGGGGCGGACTGGACCTGCCGGCCGAGGTGGCCTACCGCGACGGCGAGGTGTACCTGCCGACGCTGGGGCTGCTGCGGCTCGGGGAGCCCGGCACCGACGGGCGGGCCGCGCTGCACCACACCGGCGAGGGGTACGCCGTACGGGACGGGCGCACCGAGCACCGCTTCGGTCCGGCGGCGGGGGACGCGCGCTGGCTGCCCGTACGGAGCTGGTCGCCCGGGCCGGGCGCGGGCCCGGTGGCCCTGGAGGACCTGGACCCGTACCGCAACTGCTTCGCCCGCCCGCCCCGGCTGCGGCTCGGTGCCGGGGAGGCGGACGCGTGGCGGAGCCGCCTGGACGCGGCGTGGGCGCTGCTGCACCGCACCGTCCCCGCGTTCGCCCGGGCGGCGGCCGCCGGGCTGAGCACCCTGACCCCGCTGGCCGGGGGCCCGCGGGCGCAGGGCTGGGGCGAGGCCGGGCGGCACGGGCCGGGCGCGCTCGGCGTGCCGTACGCCGCCGGGGTACGGGAGACCGCGCTGGCCCTGCTGACCGGGCGGCGTCGGGCCCGGCTGCGGGCCCTGACGGAGGTGGCCGACCTGTACGCCCTGGACGGGGCCTGGCAGCACCCCTCGCCCTGGCGGACGCGCCCGGTCCCGGTGTCGCGGCTGCTGGCCGACGTGCACGAGCGGGTCGCGGTGGAGGCGTACCGGCGGGCCACGACCACGCACGAGCCGGACGGGGCGGACCGCATCCACCGTGCCCTGGACCGGCTGTCGGGGGCGGCCGAGCTGACGGTGACGGGCAAGCGGCTGGTGGAGGAGCTGCGCTGGGAACTGAAGGCGGCGGACGCATGACCACCCCCGCCCCGGCCACCCCGCCGGACCCGCCACCGGCCCCGCCCACGCGGTCGTTAGCCGCCCGCCCGGCCACGTCGCCGGACCCCGGCCGGTCGGCCACGTCGCCGGACCCCGGCCGGTCGCCGGACCCCGGCCGGTCGCCGCTCCCGGCGCCCGCGGCCCGGCCCGTCGGCGCCCTCGCTCTGGCCGTCCAGCTCCGCCTCCTCGGCGTGCGCCCCCGTCAGCGGCTGCTGGTGCACTGCGCCCTCGGCGGGACCGGCCTGCGCGCCGAGACCCTGCGCGACGCCCTCAGGGGGGTCCTCGGCCCCGAAGGCACCCTGGTGGTCCCCGCCTTCACCACGGCGAACTCCCTCACCTCCACCTCCCACCTGGCCCGGACCGCGGGCCTGACCGAACAGGAGGTCAAGGAGTTCCGCTCCCGCATGCCCGCCTTCGACCCGGAGCGCACCCCGGCCCAGGACATGGGCGTACTCGCCGAGACGGTCCGCACCACCCCGGGCGCCGCCCGCAGCGCCCACCCGCAGACCTCCTTCGCGGCGCTCGGGGCGGACGCGCACCGGCTGTGCGCGGAGCACCGGATGGAATGCCATCTCGGCGAGGACTCCCCGCTGGGAAAGCTGTGCTGGGAGGGGGGACAGGTACTCATGATCAATGTGGGATTTTCGGCCTGTACCGCTTTCCATCTCGCGGAGTATCGAATTCCGAAGCCCCCCTTGCGCATGTACGACTGTGTGGTGAAGGTGAACCTTCCGGGAGGTCCGGCGGGTCCACGAGGGGGAGGACCGGAGGGGGCGTGGACCTCGTACGAGGACGTCAGGCTCAACGACGGGGATTTCGCCGAGATCGGCAGGACGTTCCCCGAATCCCGGCTGCGCCGCGGGCGGGTGGGAGGGGCACCCGCGGTGCTCTTCTCGATTCCGGACGCCGTCGATCACGCCCTTGGCTGGATGACCGAAAACAGACGCTGATTGACTGAACGATGAGGGGATGTGGCGAAGCAGCTCCGGAATGATGTTTCTTCGCTCGCATCTTCGGGACGGGGGTCGTGTGCCCGCATCAGTGCAGCCGTACTTTTTTCTCAGTTATGCGCATACACCGAGGTTCGGACCCGGAGGACCCGACCCCGACATGTGGGTGGAGCGCCTGTTCCGTGACCTCTGCAACCACATCATGGCGCTGACCGATCTGCCCGCGGGCTCCGAGGCCGGCTTCATGGACCGGGAGATACGCAGCGGCGAGGGCTGGTCGGAGCGGCTCGGCGCCGCGCTCGCCACCTGCCGGGTCTTCGTCCCCCTGTTCTCGCCGCGCTACTTCGCCAGCGAGATGTGCGGGAAGGAGTGGTTCGCCTTCGCGCAGCGCGCCATCCAGCACGGCGCGGCCAGCAACCAGCGCGCCGAGGCCATCGTCCCCGCCCTGTGGGTCCCCGTGCCGCCGTCACAACTGCCCGGCCCCGCCGAGCGGTTGCAGTTCAACCACAACACCTTCGGCGAGCGCTACGTCACCGACGGGCTGTACGGGCTGATCAAACTCCGCGGGTACGCCGAGCAGTACGAGCAGGCCGTCTACGAACTGGCCCGGCGGATCGTCCGGGTCGCCGAGACCGTGCGCCTCGACCCCGTCCGCCCGCTCGACTACCGGCTGGTGCCCAGCGCCTTCGGCCCCGCGGGCGGCCGGCACGCGGGCGCCCCCGGCGGCGGCCCCGCCCGCACGCTGCACGTGACCGTCGCCGCCGCCTCCCGGCACGACCTGCCGGAGGGCCGCAGCCCCGAGTACTACGGGGAGAGCGCCCTGGAGTGGAACCCGTACCACCCGGTCTCCCGGATGCCGATCGCCTACGTGGCCGAGGACCTCGTCAAGAACCTCAACTACCAGACCACGATGTCCTCCTTCGACGACGAGGCCGGGCACTTCGACAGCAAACAGCCGCCCACCCGGCCGGAGATCCTGATCGTCGACCGCTGGGCGGTGGAGGACGAACAGCGCCGCCAGCGCCTGGCCGCCTTCGACCAGGAACACCGCCCGTGGATCAACGTGGTCGTGCCCTGGAACCGCTACGACCACCAGAGCCGGGCGAAGGAGGCCGAACTGGCGCGGCGGCTGGAGGAGACCCTGCCGGTCAAGATGAGCCAGGGCCGGGCCGCCTGCCGGGCCGCCGCCAACGGCGTGGCCAACATGGAGACCCTCGGGCAGATCCTGCCGCAGGTGGTCGAGGCCGCCGCCCAGCAGTTCCTCAGACACGCGCAGGTGTACCTGCCGGCCGGGAACACCCACACCGAACGCCCGCGGCTGCTGGGGCCGATGGGAATGAGCGGACCACCCGTACCGCCTCCCGCCCCCTTCCCGCCCACCGTGCAGCGCGGCCACGACGGAAACGACGGCTTCGACGGGTTCGGCGGAGCCACCGACAGCGACGACAGCACCGACACCGACCGGGGGGACGCGGATGACAGCGAGTCGTGACAGCCGAGACGGACGCATCGTCACCTTCTATTCGTACAAGGGCGGGACCGGCCGCACGATGGCGCTCGCCAACACCGCCTGGATCCTCGCCGCCAACGGCAAGCGGGTCCTCGCCGTGGACTGGGACCTGGAGGCCCCGGGCCTGCACCGCTTCTTCCACCCCTTCCTGGACCCCTCCACGCTCGGGGCCACCACCGGGGTCATCGACCTGATCAGCGAGTACGCGTGGGCGGCCACCAGCCCGGTGCAGCGCGCCGACGACTGGCACAAGGACTACGCCCGGATCCAGCCGCACGCCGTCTCCCTGACCCCCGAGAACCTCGGCTGGGAGTTCCCGGACGGCGGCACCCTCGACTTCGTCTCGGCGGGCCGGCAGAACCGCGAGTACTCGGCGACGGTGTCCACCTTCGACTGGGACAACTTCTACGACCGGCTCGGCGGCGGCCTCTTCTTCGACGCCCTGCGGGCCGACATGAAGAAGAACTACGACTACGTCCTGATCGACAGCCGCACCGGCCTCTCGGACATCGCCGACATCTGCACCGTCCACCTCCCGGACGTCCTGGTCGACTGCTTCACCCTCTCCGACCAGTCCATCGACGGCGCCGCCTCCGTCGCCCGGCAGATCGACGAGCGGTTCAACGACCGCGGCATCAAGATCTACCCGGTCCCGATGCGCATCGACGAGGGCGAGAAGGAGAAGGCCGACGCGGGCCGCGCCCTGGCGCGGATCAAGTTCGACCGCTTCCCGGGCGGCCTCGTCGGGGACGAACTCACCTCCTACTGGGGCGCGGTGGAGATCCCCTATCGCCCCTACTACGCCTACGAGGAGACGCTGGCCACCTTCGGCGACGAGGCCGGGCTCACCAACTCCCTGCTCTCCGCCTTCGAACGGCTCACCACGGTGGTCACCGGGGGCGAGGTCACCTCGATGCCGGCCATCGGCGAGGAGGTCCGGCTGCGGATCAGGGACGCCTTCACCCGGCGCCGGCCGGCCCTGCCCGCCGACCTGTTCCTCTCCTACGTCGCCGAGAACCGGATGTGGGCCGACTGGATCGAATCGGTCCTCACCCGGGCCGGCTTCCGGGTCGTCCCGCGCGACGTCTCCGCCGAGCGCGCGCCGAACACAGCCCCCGGCGACACCCTGGGCGCGGGCGTCAGCATCGACACCGCCGCCCGGACCGTGGTGCTGCTCTCCAGCGCCTACCTCAAGTCGGCCCGGGCCGTGGACGTCTGGAACCGGGCCGCCGCCGAGGACCCGACCGGGGGCCGCCGCCAGCTGGTGCCGCTGCGGGTGGGCGACGTACGCCTGGCCACGCCCTACATCGACCGCAATCCGGTGGACCTGTTCCGCCTCGACGAGGTGCACGCCACCACCGCCCTGCTGCGCGCGGTGGAACGCCCGATGGCCCTGCCGGACAGCGTCGCCAGCGCCTCCCAGCCCGGCCCCCGCTTCCCGGGGACGGTCCCGAAGATCTGGAACGCGCCGCCCCGCAACCCCGGCTTCACCGGGCGCAGCATCGTCCTGGAGCGGATGCGCGACCAGCTCGGCGGCGGCATGGCGGTGGTGCTGCCGCAGCCGCAGACCCTGTACGGGCTGGGCGGCGTCGGCAAGACGCAGGTGGCGCTGGAGTACGTGCACCGGTTCATGGCCGACTACGACCTGGTGTGGTGGATCTCCTCGGAGCAGACCGACGACGTGGTGGCGGCCCTCGCGGAGCTGGCCGTACGCCTCGGCGCGCAGACCGGCGAGGACATGTCGGCGGCCTCCCAGGAGGCGATCGACCTGCTGCGGCGCGGGGTTCCCTCCTCGCGGTGGCTGCTCGTCTTCGACAACGCCGACGATCCCGAGACGCTGAAGCGGTTCTTCCCGCCGGGCGGGCCGGGGCACGTGCTGGTCACCTCGCGCAACCAGTCCTGGTCGCAGTACGGGGACGCGCTGCCGGTGGACGTGTTCCTGCGCGAGGAGTCCATCGAGCACCTCCAGCGCCGGGCCCCCGGGCTCACCAAGGACGACGCCGAGCAGGTGGCCGTCGCGGTGGGCGACCTGCCCCTCGCCGTCGAGCAGGCGGGCGCGTGGATCGCGGAGACGGCCACGCCCGTGTCCGCGTACCTGGAGCAGCTGGCCCAGCAGGCCGCGCGGGTGCTGGGCCTGAACCAGCCGCCCGGGTACCCGGAGCCGGTGGCGGCCACCTGGAACGTGTCGATCGAGCGGCTGCAGTCCCGCTCCCCGGCCGCCGTGCGGCTGCTCCAGCTGTGCGCCTTCTTCGCGCCGGAGCCGATCTCGGCGAACCTCCTGTACAGCAAGGAGATGATCGACGCGCTCAAGCCGTACGACTCCTCGCTCCAGGAGAAGCTGGTGCTGGGCCGGGTGATCCGGGAGATCGGCCGGTTCGCGATGGCCAAGGTCGACCAGGTCAGCAACAGCATCCAGGTGCACCGGCTGGTGCAGGCCGTGATCCGGGCGCAGCTGACGGAGGAGGAGCAGCGCGAGGCGCGGCACGCGGTGCACCGGATCCTGGCGGGTGCCCGGCCCGATGACGACGAGCCGATAGACAACCCGGCGACCTGGCCCCGGTTCAACACGATCTGGCCGCACCTGAGCCCGTCGGAGGCGCGGTTCTGCAAGGAGCCGGAGACGCGCCGGCTGCTCATCGACCGGGTGCGCTACCTGTGGAAGCGCGGTGACTTCAAGGCGGCGTACGCGCTGGGCGAGGAGCTGCGCGAGACATGGAAGGAGACCCTCGGCAACGACGACCTCCAGTACCTGTACCTGCGCTTCCACCTGTCCAACATCCTGCGTTCGCAGGGCCGGTTCGTGGAGGCGAAGGAGCTCGACGAGGTCACGCTGGAGCGGCAGCGCACGGCGCTGGGCGCCTCGCACCCGCACACGTACATGACCACGAGCGGCCTGGCGATGGACCTGGGCGCCCTGGGCCGGTACGGGGAGGCGATGGAGCTGGCGACGGCGGCGCACGAGGGCTTCGGGCAGATCTTCCACGAGGCGCACCCGCGGACCCTGGCCGCCGCGAACAACCTGGCGCTGAACCTGCGGATGGTCGGGCAGTACGCGCGGGCCCGGGAGATCGACCAGGAGGTCTTCGACCGGCGCACGGAGGTGCTGGGCCCGGACCACCCGTACACCCTGTCCTCGGCGCAGAACCTGGCCCGGGACCTGCGCGAGGTGGGCCGCTACGACGATTCGGTGCAGCTGCTGGGCCGGACGTACGACATCTACAAGCAGCAGCTGGGCCGGGCCTTCCCGGGCACGCTGTCGGCGGCGAAGAACCTGGCGGTGTCGCTGCGGCGGGCGGGCGAGCTGGAGGACGCGCTGCGGCTGACGACGGCGACCCGCAACCGGTACCGGGCCAAGTACACCTCGGTCAATCCGGACCTGCTGGCCTGCGAGCTGAACCTGGCCTCGGACCTGTTCGCGACGGGCGATCCGGGCGCGGCCCGGGACCTGGCGCAGGAGGTGGTGGACGAGTACATGAAGGTGCCGGGCGAGAAGCACCCGTACACGCTGGCCGCGGTCAACAACCTGGCGGTCTTCCACTGGGGCACGGGGGCGGCGGAGACGGCGGAGCCGATGCTGCGCCAGACGATCCGCAGCATGCGCGAGGTGCTGGGCGACAACCACCCGCACACCGTGTTCGCGCACCTGAACCTGGCCAACGCCCTGGCGGACCTGGGTGATCCGGAGGGCGCGCTGGAGCTGGAGCGGATCGCGGTGATGCGGCTGCGCGAGGCCCTGGGGACGCACCACCCGGAGACCCTGGCGAGCGCGGCGAACATGGCCATCAGCCTGGACATGCTGGGCCGCAAGGAGGAGGCGGCCCGGGTACGGGCGGAGGCGGTGTCGGAGCTGACGCGCCTCCTCGGGGAGGACCACGGTCTGACCCGGTACGCCCGGGACGAGCGGCGGGTCCACCGGGACCTGGAGCCGCTCGCGGTGTGATCCGACGGAGGGCGGCGGGGGCCTCGCGGCCGCGGGGTTCCCGCCGCCCGCCACCCGACATCTGGGGGGCGCTGTGAGCGACAGCATGACCTTTCGCAACGAGGACCTGCCGGCCCTCTTCCACCACACCGACCAGGCGGCGATCTCCCGGCAGCGGGAGTCCACCCAGGCGACGCGCGCCCAGCTGCTGTTGCTGGTCGCCGCCGCGGGGGCCGCCGCCCTGCCGTCCGGGCCCGCCGTGGGCTCGCTGCACGTGTTCGGGGCGATCAGCGCGCTGGCGTACGCGGGGGTGCTGGCCGTCGGCGTACGGGCGTCCCGGCGCCGGGCCCGGCCGCAGTGGCAGCTCAACCGCAGCGCGGCGGAGTTCATCAAGTCCCTGGCGTGGCGGTACGCCGTGCACGGGGCGCCGTTCGGCAGTGAGGTCGACGGGGCGCGGGAGGTGTACCGGGCGCGGCTGGAGAAGGGGCTGGACGAGCTGCGCAAGATGGGCTGGCTGGACCCGCGCACGGAGGGTCTGGTGCCGGAGGGCGGGGAGATCACCGGGGCGATGCACCGGCTGCGCGGGATGCCGTACGAGGTGCGGCGGGAGACGTACGTCCGGGACCGGCTGATCGAGCAGCGCAACTGGTACCAGCGCAAGACGGAGGGCTCGCGGCGGGCGACGGCGCTGTGGGCGTGGACGATCGTGCTGCTGACCTGTCTGGCCCTGCTGTTCGCGCTGGTCGGGGCGTTCGGCTCGGGTACGGGGCCGGTGCCGGCGGGGCTGCTGAGCGCGGCCGCGGCGGCGGCGATCGCCTGGAACGAGGTGCGGCGCCACCATCCGCTGATCGAGGCGCACACGCTGATCGAGCAGGACCTGTCGGCGATGATGGTCGTGATGCAGACGACCATCACCGAGTCGCAGTGGCCGTCGGCGGTCTACGAGACGGAACGGTACGTGTCCCCGCAGCACACGGACTGGCTGGCACGGCACAGCAGTTGAGACCGGCACGGCAGTTGGGGCGGCGGGCGTGGCTCAGTCCCGGGTCACGCCCGCGCGCCAGATGACGGTGACGGGTTTGCCGAGGGCCCGGGCGTAGGCGACGATCTCGGCGGTGCCGCCGTGCCCGCGTGCGGGGAGGCCGTCCCAGACGGCGACGAGCCGGTCGCAGGAGTCGGCGATGTAGGTGCCGGCCGCGTAGTAGGCCTCGTCGGTGGAGCGGGCGAAGGCCATCGTGACCTCCTGGGTGGCGCGGTGCCGCAGCCGCCGGAAGCCGGCGAGGGCGTCCGGGTCCTCGAAGGTGTCCTCGTAGTCCCCGCTGGGGATCACGACGGTGAGGTCGGCGCCGCATTCCAGGGCGATGTCGGCGAAGAGCTGGTCGGCTCCGTCCGCGAGGCTGGAGAGGGCCTCCAACGGGCCCTGGTGGCCGCCCAGGACGGCCCGCAGACCGTCCCTGACGTGGCCCAGCACCCCGGCCGGGATCGACCGGTGCCCGGTCACGCCGATGCGCTTCATGTGGACACCTGCATGCGGAACCTGCCTCCCCCGTGGACACGGTTGCCTGGACATCCTCCCAGAAGGCGGGAGGACGTCCAGGGGGCCGGCGGGGGCGCGTGGACCGGCCCGGACCGCGTGGGGTCGGGGGACCCGCGCGGGTCAGTAGACGCTGACGCCGTAGGCGTTCAGCGCTTCGACGACGGGCTGGAAGTAGGTGGTGCCGCCCGAGGAGCAGTTGCCGCTGCCGCCGGAGGTGAGGCCGACGGCGCGGCTGCCGGAGTAGAGCGGGCCGCCGCTGTCGCCGGGCTCGGCGCAGACGTTGGTCTTGATCATGCCGTAGACGATGTCGCCGCCGCCGTAGTTGACGGTGGCGTTGAGGCCGGTCACGGAGCCGCCGTGGATGCCGGTGGTGGAGCCGCGGCGGGTGACGGACATGCCGTTGGTGGCGTTGACGGCGCTGGTGATGTCCTGGCTGCCGACGGTGCCGGGCGGGACGGGCGAACTGCTGGCGTACTTGATCAGGCCGTAGTCATTGGTGGGGAAGCTGGAGCCGGCGGTGGTTCCGATGGTGCTGGTGTGGGCGGAGTTGGTCCACCAGGTGCCCGCGCCGTCGGTGCAGTGCCCGGCGGTGAGGATGTAGTAGGTGCTGCCGCTGCGCACGTTGAAGCCGAGCGAACAGCGCCAGCTGTTGGCGTAGATGGCGTCGCCGCCGGAGAGCAGCTTGCGGAGTTTGCCCGGGGTGCGTTCGATGCGCAGGGCGCCGGCGTCGGCTCCGGCCTCGTGGCGGATCCGGGCCAGGTCGGCGCCCGTGACCGTGGAGTCGGCGGTGACCACGAGGGTCCCGGTGGCGGGGTCGGTGTGCCAGGCCGTGCCCGCGACGTCGGCGCGCAGGACGGAGGCCCCGGCGGCGGCGAGTCGGGCGGGGCTGAAGCCTTCGTCGCCCGCGTCCGCACTGGCGGCGGTGGGCGCGGCGAGTCCGGCGACGGCGGCCAGGCCGGCGGCCACGGCGAGCAGCCGGACACGGCTCATCTTCTTGATCCTCACTTCACGTCCTCCCGTAAGGGGGTCGGGGGCCCGGCAGAGGTGGGGGGCGCCGGAGCCCGTGAGCGGCGGTGGGGGCGGGCACGCGGGGAGGATCTCCCCGCAGGTTTTCGCCGTGCCCCTGACAAGTCCGCCGGATGACGCTGACGGGAGTGTCCTGTCGGTCAGTCACCGGCGGCAAGGGCGCCTTTCAGCCGTCGCTCCCCCGCGGCGACGTCGAAGGGCAGCGTGTTCCCCGGTGGCGGGAAGGGGCACACGAAGTGGTCGGCGAACGCGCAGGGCGGCAGCAGCGCCCGGTTGAGGTCCACCGTGATGCCGCCGTCCGGGGCCGGGGCCCCCGGCCGCAGGAAACGGAAGCGGTAGCTCGAACGGCCCGCCGTGGCATCGGCGAAGACGGCCCAGAGGCTGCCGTCGTCCGCGTCCACGGCCACCTGGAGGGTGTGCTCCTCCCCCGCCCGGGAGAAGGACAGCTCGCCGCCGAGGCCGAGCCCGCGGGCCCGCCCGTCGGCGTTCTCCACCTGGACGGTGCGCTGTTCACCGTACGGGCGGAAGCGGCCCGGCAGTACGTACGACGGGTCGTACGGGGTGGCCTCGACGCCCCGGAACGCGGCGCGGGCCGGGGAGTCGGGGTCGAAGACGCGGACCGCCCACTCGCCCTCGCGCCGGATGACCACGAACCGCCGCCGCCCGGAGGCCGTCCGGGAGGCCGCGGGCGGGCCCTCGTCGGCGGCGAGGACGGCTTCCCCGGCGAGGGGGCCGCCGTCGAGTTCGAGGCCGTCGCCGGGTGCGGCGCTCAGCGCGACCCCGGACGCCGTGGCGCGCCACTGCCCCGGAACGGCCGGAATTCGACCTTCCGGGTAGTCCGCGAGCCAGTGGGTACCGGTCAGCGCGAGAGGTCCGTAGGGGGCGGAGACGGTGGCCACGCGATGCTCGTGCCACTCCCGCCAGGCGGTGGTGGGGTCCCGTTCGTCACTCATGCCGCTGAACCCTTCCACACGGGACCGGACGGGAACCGCGGGGTACCCCGTCCGGACCTGTGGAATCTGACGCCGACTCAGCAGCCGCAGTCGCATCCGCAGTCGCAGCAATCGCATCCGTCACAGCAGTCGCCGCAATCGCAGCAGTCGCAGTCGTCGCACCAGGCGTCCCGCTTCTTGCGGGACCACGGACCTTCGTGGTCGGAGCAGCACAGCTGGCAGGTGCAGAACAGCCCGAGGGCCACCGCGCACCCCGCCAGCAGCCCGCGGCGCGGCTTCTGCGGGGGCAGCCCGCCGAACCCGCCGCCACCGCCACCGCCGCCGGGGCCGCCCGGACCCATCGGGGGCGGCATCCCCGGCCCGCTCGGGGCGTGGGGGGCGTAGGGGTTCCCGTTCGCGTACGGATCGGCGCCGGCGTGGCCGTACGGGGCCCCGTGCGCGTGGCCCGCGTCCGGGCCGCCGTAGCCCTGGGGCGGCGCGCCGTAGCCCTGTCCGGCGGCGTTCGTGGCGGTGTGGCCGCAGGCGGAGGTGCCGAAGGCGCGGTCCACCGAGGTGCGCAGCTCGTGCACCAGCAGCCGGTGGGCGAGTCCGGCGTCGGCGAACTCCGCCTCGCGCAGCGCCAGCCGTATCCCCTGCAGCGCGTCCTCGCACAGCCGGCGGGCCTCGGTGAGGGAGGTGCCGGTGGCGGTGAGCGGGTTCCAGGCGCCCGAGGCGGCGTCGGCGGCCTGGTCCTCGACGGCGTCCAGCAGGTGCGCGAGCCGCCCGAAGTAGCGGCCCGCCTCGGCGAGGGGCGCGGCGTTGCCTGGCCGTCCCGCGAGGACCGCGGTATGGGCGAAGGCGGCCGCGGTGGCCGTCTCCGTCGGCTCGGTGACCACCAGCACCGGCGTGCCGGGGCCCGCCAGGGACTCGATGCCGCCCTGCCGGTCCACGGCGTCGACGAGCACGGCCGTGTCGAAGCCGAGCGAGGCGCCGGTGCGGGCGCCGGCCCGGTCCCAGCCGCGGGCCACCGTGCGCGCGGCGGCGGCGATCGGGGCGCGGGCCAACAGCCCGTCCCGGTCGGCCACGTGGTCCCGTACCTTCGCCGAGGCGAGCACCAGCGACACGGCGGCGGCGAGCCGCGCGCCCTCGCCGTTGGCCACCGGGGCGGTGCGCATGCCGCGCAGCGGGCAGGGTCCGGCGGTGCGCCGGGCGCCGGGCAGCGGACCGGACTGAGCCTCCGTCAGAACGGAGACCAGGAGCCCGTCGTAGTTGGTGACGACCCTCGCGAACTGGCCGTGGTCACCGCGAAGTGCCAGGCACAGACCGCACAGATGAGCCATCCACTCCGTCTTGAACCGTTCGCCGAGCCGGTGCGTGCAAGGTCTGACAATGCCGAACAAATTCGGTTCCCCCGTGTGTCCTACGCCTGTTTCGGGGGCATCGTACCGAGCCCGGTCGTTCACCCGTACGTCCCAGCGACTCACCCGCTCGGCGGCAGTGGTCGTATTTTCACTCAGTCAGCAGTGGTAACCGCCGGGAAGCTTGACGGTGCAACGGATGTTCTGCACCAGTCCCGTCACGAAACCCCTGCGCGGCGGCTATCCACTTGGCGCGTTGTCAGCATCATGGACGACCATAGGGGCAGCGGAGAAGAAGACAGACTGGCCACGGTGAAAGGAGGCGTCCATGGGTTCGGTACGCAAGGCGAGTGCCTGGTTGGGTCTCGTAGAGGACAGCGACGACGAGCGGTACTACGACGACGACTACGCGGAGGCGGTGGAGCGCCAGCAGGGGTCCGTCTCGGGTCCCGGCGACCAGTGGGTCACCGACCCGCGCGTGAAGGTGGCCTCGGAGTCCGCGGTCGAGCAGGGCCGGCGGATCGCCACCGTGACCCCCGACGGCTTCCGTGACGCGCGCGGCATCGGCGAGCTGTTCCGCGAGGGCGTCCCGGTCATCGTGAACCTCTCCTCGATGGACCCGGGCGACGCCAAGCGCGTGGTCGACTTCGCGGCCGGCCTGACCTTCGGCCTGCGCGGTTCGATCGAGCGGGTGGCGACCAGGGTCTTCCTCCTGACCCCGGCCGACACCCAGATCGTCAGCGGTGAGGCGGGCGGCCGCTCCCGCGACTTCTTCAACCAGAGCTGAGCCCGGGGGCACCTCTGGGGGGTCCCTCCCGGACGGAGTCTGGGGGAGGTGGCCGGGGGACTCTCACCGGAAGGCGTCGAGCCCGGTGAGCGCCTTGCCCAGCACCAGCTGGTGCATCTCGACGGTGCCCTCGTAGGTGAGGACCGATTCGAGGTTGGTGGCGTGTCGCATGACGGGGTACTCCAGGGAGATCCCGTTGGCTCCGAGTACCGTCCGCGCGGTGCGGCAGATGTCGATGGCCTCGCGGACGTTGTTGAGCTTGCCGAAGCTGATCTGCTCCGGCCGCAGGGTGCCCGCGTCCATCCGCCGCCCCAGATGGTGGGCGAGCAGGATGCCCTTGTGCAGCTCCAGCGCCATGTCGGCGAGCTTGGCCTGGGTGAGCTGGAAACCGCCGATCGGCTTGCCGAACTGCTCCCGCGTCTTCGCGTAGTCGAGCGCCGACTCGAAGCTGGCGCGCGCCGCGCCCATGGACCCCCAGATGATCCCGTACCGCGCGTGGCTGAGGCAGCCCAGCGGCCCCTTGAGCCCGGTGACCTCCGGAAGCACCGCGTCCGCGGGCAGCCGTACGTCGTCCATGAGCAGCTCGCTCGTCACCGAGGCGCGCAGCGACCACTTGTGCTTGATCTCCGGCGCCGAGAAGCCCGGCGTGTCGGTGGGGACGGCGAAGCCGCGGATCCCCTCGTCCGTCTGCGCCCAGACGACCGCGACGGCGGCCACCGAGCCGTTGGTGATCCACATCTTGCGGCCGTTCAGCACCCAGTCGGTGCCGTCGCGCTTCGCGTACGTGCGCATCGCGGCCGGGTCGGAGCCCACGTCGGGCTCGGTCAGGCCGAAGCAGCCGATCAGCTCGCCGGCCGCCATGCCGGGCAGCCAGCGCTCCTTCTGCTCCTCGGAGCCGTACTTCCAGATCGCGTACATGGCCAGCGAGCCCTGTACGGAGACCAGCGAGCGGATCCCGGAGTCGGCGGCCTCCAGCTCCAGGCAGGCCAGGCCGTACTGGACGGCGCTCGCGCCCGCGCAGCCGTAGCCGGTCAGGGACATGCCGAGCGCGCCGATGGAGCCGAGTTCGCGGGCCAGGTCGCGGATGCCGGGGAGTTCGCCGTCCTCGTACCACTGCGCGATGTGCGGCAGGACCCGGTCGGCGGCCCAGGAGCGGACGGTGTCGCGGACGGCGAGGTCCTCGGGGCTCAGCAGCTCGTCGAGCCCGAGCGGATCGGTGGGCACGAAGGGGGTCTTCGACGTCTTCGACGCGGACAAGAGGGGCCTCCCGGCAGGCACGTGGGACGAAACCTAGCGGTGCAAGTTTGTCCCCGCGCCCGCCCGGGGTCCACCCCGGGTCTCCCTACGGGGCTCCGCCGGGGGCGGTGACCCGTCAGGCCGTGCGGCCGGGCCGCCCGCCGACGGCCTGGTCGCACTCCGGAGCACCCGGCGCGGGGATCCGCGCGCCGGCGGCCGGCTCGCC